>CANTEM010000093.1 GCA_947652805.1 uncultured Clostridia bacterium
AGATTTTGAAAAAGAAAAATTCGGACAGGCTGCGGAGGATGTGTGTCAGGACTTTACAAGGGCGGAGCGGATTCTTGCCCTGAACAATCCCATCATGCAGTTTTGTCTCAATGCGGTGACTGTATTTGTTTTGGCTGTTGGCTCCTATATGATTGTCACCACCAGCGGTGCGGCACTGGATGTAGGTCAGCTTTCGGCATTGCTCACCTATAGCTTTATGATTTTAAGCAGTCTGATGATGCTGTCTATGGTGTTTGTAATGATTACTATGGCAAGCGAATCCGCCCGCCGTATTGCAGAGGTTTTACAGGAAGAAAGTACCATGCAATGTGCATCCTCTCCCCTTTATGAAGTGAAGGACGGATCGGTTTCCTTTGAAAATGTCAGCTTCCAATATGCAAAAGACGCAGAATATAAAACCCTTTCCAATATCCATTTGCAGATTGCATCCGGAGAAACGATCGGTATTATCGGCGGAACCGGATCGGCAAAATCTTCTCTGGTGCAGTTGATTTCCCGATTGTATGATGCAACAGAGGGTACGGTCAAGGTTGGCGGCGCGGATGTGCGGGAATATGATCTGACGGCGCTGCGGGATCAGGTCGCCATGGTGCTTCAGAAAAACATTCTGTTTTCCGGAACAATTAAGGAAAATCTGCGTTGGGGAAACAAAGACGCCACAGACGCCCAGCTGGAGGAAGCGTGCCGCCTGGCACAGGCACACGAGTTTGTAATGTCTTTCCCGGACGGATACGATACATATATTGAACAAGGCGGCGTGAACGTATCTGGTGGGCAGAAACAGCGGCTTTGCATTGCAAGAGCACTTTTGAAGAAACCGAAAATTTTAATTCTGGATGACTCCACCAGCGCGGTAGATACGAAAACAGACGCGCTGATCCGAGCTGCAATGCAGACGTATATTCCGGAGACTACCAAAATTATTATTGCACAGCGTACCGCATCTGTAGAGGACGCAGACCGGATTATTCTGATGGATAATGGAAGAATCGGTGCTGTCGGCACCCACAAGGAGCTGCTGGAAAGCAGCGCTGTTTACCGGGAAATTTATGAATCACAAAACAAGGCAGGTGATACGGATGAAAAATAAAGACAGTAAAAAAGGAACGCTTTTCAGATTGATCAAAATGCTGTTTTCCTTTTATCCGGTACTCCTTCCTGTTGTGTGCGTTTTAATTGTCATCAGTGCAGCAGTTATGTCTATTCCAGATGTATTTATGCAGAAGGTGATTGCCCTGGTAGAAACCAGCTGGCGCAGTGGAGATTGGAGCGGCGTCGGTGGTGAGATTTTATATCTTGTAGGGATTTTGGGCGCGCTGTATGCAGTGTCCCTACTGGCAGGATTTGCCTTTAACCAATTTATGGCGGTTGTGACCCAAGGATCTCTGAAAAAGATGCGGGAGGCAATGTTTAACCGGATGCAGCGCCTTCCGATCCGGTATTTTGATACCCATAATCACGGAGATATCATGAGTTATTATACAAATGATATTGATACCCTGCGTCAGATGATTTCCCAAAGCTTTCCGCAAATTCTTGTGTCGGGGATTGCACTCAGCGTTCTCTTGTTTATTATGCTGTATTATTGCATTTGGCTTGCTGCTGTGGTTTTAGTGGGAATTGGCGTTATGCTTTTCATAACCAAAAAAATCGGTGGGAAATCTGCAAAGTATTTTATCCGTCAGCAGCAGGCTATGGGGCGTGAAGAAGGCTATATCGAAGAAATGATGAACGGGCAGAAGGTGATTAAGGTATTCTGTCATGAGGATGCGGCACGGGCGGATTTTGACCGTTTGAACGATCAGCTATATCAGGACTCCAAAAGTGCCAACCGGTTTGCAAATATGCTGATGCCAATATTAAATAATGTTGGTAATGTTCTGTATGTTATTGTTGCCCTTGCAGGTGGAATCTTTCTTATGACCGGGATCCCCAATGTGAGCATCTCCGGAATGGCGTTGAGCATCAGCGTTGCGGTACCTTTTTTGAATATTACAAAGAAGTTTGCCGGAAATATCAATCAGATTTCTATGCAGATCAATGCCGTTGTAATGGGTCTTGCCGGTGCCCAGCGTATATTTGCGCTGCTAGATGAGGAAGAGGAAGAGGACAACGGATACGTTACCCTTGTTTGTGCAAAAGAGCAGGACGGCGTGCTGACGGAAAGCAGCAAACGGACAGGCACGTGGGCTTGGAAGCATCCTCATGGGGATGGAACCACTACGTATACAAAGCTAAAGGGAGATATCCGTCTGACAGACGTGGATTTTGCCTACGAGGAAGGCAAGACGGTGCTGCATAATATATCCTTGTATGCAGAGCCGGGTCAGAAGGTTGCTTTTGTAGGATCTACAGGAGCGGGAAAAACCACGATCACCAATCTGCTGAACCGCTTTTATGATATTGCAGACGGCAAAATCAAATACGACGGAATCAATATCAATAAAATACAAAAGAGCGACTTGCGCCGTTCTCTGGGAATTGTATTACAGGATACAAACCTTTTCACTGGTACCATTATGGATAACATCCGGTATGGAAATCTGGAAGCGGATGACGCGGCGTGTATCGAAGCGGCAAAGGTTGCAGGTGCACATGATTTTATTATGCATTTGCCCGAGGGGTATCAAACGATGCTGTCCGGCAATGGCGGTAATTTATCTCAGGGACAGCGGCAGCTTCTGGCTATCAGTCGTGCGGCTGTGGCGGATCCGCCGGTTATGATCATGGATGAGGCGACCTCCTCCATTGATACGCGCACGGAAGCGATCATCCAACGCGGAATGGATGCACTTATGAAAGGAAGAACCGTATTTGTCATTGCGCACCGATTATCTACGGTAAAGAATGCAGATGTGATTATGGTTCTGGAGTATGGTAGGATCATTGAACGGGGAAGTCATGACAAGCTGATTGGGGAAAAAGGGAAGTATTATCAACTGTACACCGGTGCATTTGAACTGGAGTAAGATATTTATGCAAAGCGAAAAGTAGGGAACCTATATGGATTCCCTGCTTTTCTATTAGCTTATTTTGCATCTAACCAATTCTCACCAACAGAAATATCCGCTGACAGCGGTACTGTCGTTTTTACTGCATTTTCCATCTCCCTGCGCAGGATTTCCGACACTTTCTCCGCACATTCCGGACGCGCTTCCACGATCAGTTCGTCATGAACCTGTAAAATCAGCCGCGCATCGATTCCGGCTTCATCTATTGCCTGGGATACGCCAATCATTGCCAGCTTGATAATATCAGCTGCACTGCCCTGAATCGGGCTGTTCATAGCAACCCGTTTGCCAAACGCCTGCAAATTTTTATTTTTTGCTGCCAGCTCCGGAATCGGACGGCGACGCCCCAGCATGGTGATCGTGTATCCGTCTGCCTGGGCTTTTTCGACAGTTTCTTTTAAATATGCATCTACCTTCACATAGGTGGCAAGGTAATTATCTATATATTCTCTTGCTGTTTTACGGGATACATGCAGATCCTCTGCAAGAGAAAAATCTCCGATACCGTAAACGATCCCAAAATTCACCGCTTTTGCCTGCCCGCGCATCTCCTTTGTAACAAGCTCCGGATCCACATGGAAAACTTGCGACGCTGTAGTGGTGTGTATATCTGTACCGTCTAAAAACGCCTGACACATCACAGGATCGCCGGAAATCTCAGCAAGCAGCCGCAGTTCAATCTGAGAATAGTCTGCATCTACCAGTACATAGCCGGGATCTGCAACAAAATACCGGCGCAGTTCTTTTCCAAGCTCTCCCCGTACAGGGATGTTCTGCATGTTGGGATCCACAGAAGAAAGTCTACCGGTTGCAGTACCCGTCTGATTGAATTTTGTGTGAATTCTGCCGTTATAATCTGCCAATGCAATGAGATTTTCTCCGTAGGTTCCGATCAGCTTTGTTACCTGACGGTAATCCAGAATATCCGTAATAATCGGGTGATACGGGCGCAGCTTGGATAATGTATCTGCGTCCGTTGAATAGCCGGTTTTTGTTTTCTTACCCGCAGGCAGCTGCAATTCATCAAATAAAATTTCGCCAAGCTGTTTGGGGGAATTGATATTGAATTCCCGTCCCGCCTGCATATAAATCCGCTGACACAAGGCATCCTGTGTTTTTGCAAGCTGTGCAATATATTCGTGCAGCCCTGCTGTGTCTAGTCGGAACCCCCATGCTTCCATTTGGGCAAGTACCGGAGACAGGGGAATCTCTACCGTATGCAGAAGAGAAGTCATCCCTGCATCTTCCAGGGCGGCAGCCATAACAGGATATAATTGATGCACATACCATGCTTTTGCATACGCGTCTTCGATCGGTTGGCAGGATAGATACCGAACGACCAGTTTTTCAATAGGATATGCGCTTTCACCGGGGGAAAGGAGATATCCAGCGGTCATTGTGTCAAAAGTACATTTTGGTTGCATCCCCATTGGAGTCAACAGCATGCACAATGCTTTATAATCGTGACAGATACGCGGCTTTTCAAAAAATGGGGCGCAATCTTGGCTTAGAGGCGTTTGGTACAGACCGTCGGCAGCCGCTGCATATAAAATCCCGTCTTGAATGCATACGGAAACATCTCCCGAAAGAGTACAAAGGAAATCCAAATCCACTTCTTTGGGTGCTGAAATTTCCTTAGCAGCCGGTTCTATTTTTTCATCACGGTCAAAAGAAAATCGCTTAGACAGTGCGGT
>CANTEM010000094.1 GCA_947652805.1 uncultured Clostridia bacterium
CTGGAGACTTGCATGAAAAATATGAGCTTTGTGCAAAGCATAAAGTGAAAGAAAGAATGAGGGCTACTATGTTTTATATCGGATGTCATCTTTCTGTTTCAGACGGATATGCAGCTATGGGAAAAACAGCGCTGTCTATTGGAGCAAATACGTTTCAGTATTTCACCCGCAATCCCCGTGGGCGGGGGTTTAAACGTCCGGACGCGGCGGATATAGCGGCGCTTGTAGCGTTTATAAAAGAACATAATTTTGCGCCGCCTCTGGCGCATGCGCCGTATACCTTCAATCCGGCTTCCGAGGTGGATCGGATCCGGGATTATACCAGAGAAGCTATGGCGGAAGATATTTCCGTCTTGGAGGAATTTCCCGGCGCGCTGTACAATTTTCATCCGGGTGCCCATGTAGGGATCGGCGCCCAGGCAGGGGTTGCCAATGTGGCACAAACCCTTAATATTGTAATCAAAGAGAGGCAGCGTACTACTTTGCTGATTGAAACCATGGCAGGGAAAGGCACAGAGCTTGGCAGAAGTTTTGAAGAAGTGCGTGCCATTATTGACGGTGTGGAACCTGCCTTGCGCCCCCATGTGGGCGTTTGCCTGGACACATGTCATGTGTCAGACGGCGGATATGATATTGCCGGTGAAACGGACGCGGTGCTGGAGGAATTTGATCGGATTATCGGAATTGACCGGCTGCGGGCAGTACATTTGAATGACAGCAAAAATCCGGTTGGTGCCGCAAAAGACCGGCATGAAAAAATCGGAGAGGGATTTTTGGGACTTGCAGGGATCACGAAGATCATCAATCATCCGATGCTGCGGGATTTGCCGTTCTATCTGGAAACGCCCAATGAACTGGACGGATACGCACAGGAGATCGCCCTGCTGCGCGGGCAGCGAACAGAGGAATAACGATAAAGGCTCCCTTCCCAGAGGGAGTCTTATCATTTTAACTGATGGTGTGAAAGGATGTTTCTATCAGATCGTGTATATATGCCCCAAGGGGTCGGTTTTCCGGAAGGGTCAGCCCAGGATCGGTTGCAATGAGTTTTCCTGCCGCAGTGACCGCATTGGAAATAAGGCGAGTGTCGGTATATCCGGCAGAGAAGGTCAGGGAAGCGCCCCCATGCTGACGGAAGCTTCCTTCGGCAGCGAAAAAATCGCCGGGTCCCCGCAGGCGTAAGTCTTCTTCCGCAATCTGAAATCCGTCGTTGGTTCTGCACATAACAGACAGCCGCTGAACGGCAGTTTCTGAAGTTGCATCCGATACCAGTATGCAATAGGATTTTGCTGTTCCGCGACCTACCCGTCCTCGCAGCTGATGCAGCTGAGACAAGCCAAACCGTTCTGCATTTTCTACTACCATCAGTGTTGCGCGGGGGACGTTCACACCGACCTCAATTACAGTTGTAGAAACGAGAACATCCGCTTCTCCGTTATAAAAGGCATTCATCGCGCGCTCTTTCTCAGCGGCTTTCATTTTGCCGTGAACCAGCCCTACGGTAAGATCCGGCAGCATGGCTTGCAGCATGGCGGCATGTTCTGTAGCGGATTTCAGCGGAAGTTCTTCATCCGCTTGTGCAAAGAAATCTATATTAGCCAATTCCTCTGTATCTTCAGAGGCTTTTTTCTTTTTATTTTCTTCAATTGCGGGACAAACAACATAGGTTTGATATCCGGCATCTTTCTGCTTGCGGATAAATCCTAAGAGTCGGGTGCGGTAGCTTTCATCCACCGCAAAGGTAGATATTTTTTGTCTGCCTGGCGGCATTTCGTCCAATCGGGATATGTCCAGATCTCCAAACAACACGAGAGAGAGGGTGCGGGGGATCGGCGTTGCGCTCATTACAAGGGTGTGCGCCTGCTTTGCTTTTTCCCGGAGCAGTGCCCGCTGATTTACGCCGAATCGGTGCTGTTCGTCGGTAATAACCAATCCCAGCGAGGCAAACGAGACAGTATCGGATAAAAGGGCATGGGTGCCGATTACAAGATCGATCCGATCGGCGTCTGCGGTTAGTCCGGCGTGGATTTTACGTTTCTGGGCTGCGGGTACAGATCCTGTGAGCAGTGCGGTACGGTATCCCAGACTTTCAAAAAGAGGACTAAGTTCGCTATAATGCTGTCCGGCAAGAATTTCTGTGGGTACCATCAGTGCACACTGATATCCGTTTTGCAGAGCGATATAAGCAGCGCAGGCTGCCACTGCCGTTTTCCCGGAACCCACGTCTCCGCACAAAATCCGGCACATAGGGGAGCCGGAAATAAGGTCGTTGGAAATTTCCTGGGCAGAGCGCTGCTGTGCACCGGTCAATTTATATGGAAGCTTTTCAAGCAGCGGTGAGAGATCGTTTTTTGTAAAGATAGGAGCGGCACCGCCTGTCTTGCCGCTTTTGATTGCTGCCATTGCGGCCGCGGTGCAAAACAGTTCATCGAAGGCAAACCGCCGCCGCGCGTTTTCCAGTGCCTCCAAATTGTCCGGAAAGTGGATGTTTGCAATTGCATATCCAAGGGTACAGAGTTGATAAGTTTGCAGTATTTCAGTGGGAAGGTGATCCTTCACCTGTGCGGCAGCGGCTTTGAGTCCCTCCCGGATCAGGGAAGCCAGATATTTTTGGGACAGTCCGGCGCCGAGAGGATATACCGGAACAATCGGCGGAAGCGGGACGTTTTCCGTCCACGGTTCCTGCACGGGAGCGGATAGCTTTAAAACGCCCCGCTCCATTACCGGTCTGCCCCAAAATCGGAAAACTGCGCCGGTATGAAATACATCCCGCAGGTATTGCTGGTTGAAATATGTGATTTCGCAAACGCCTGTTTCATCAAAGGCTTTGAAGCGCAGAATACTCATGCCGCGCCGAATCATTTTAAAGATTGGCTCCCCTGCGACAGTTAATAGAAAAGCACAGGGCGGCGCCCTGTGCTTTTCACTGGCGCCGCCTTCTTCCGCCGCAGAATATTGCAGGCAAAGCGCTGCGGCTTCCGTAACGGTTTTGATATCAGCCTTATTCTGATAGGCTCTTGGATAGTGGTGGATCAGATCCTTCACTGTCGCAATGCCCACAGCGGCGAGAGAAGCAGTTTTTGCCGGTCCCACACCGCGCAGCGCGCTGACGGGGCTGTCTAAAGTGATTGTCAAAATGCTCCTCCTTTTCTCGTCAGCCGTTTGCCAGCTGATTATTTATTTGCACTACCTTTTGTATATTTTTATTGTGTTCAACCAGAGAATTGGCGTAGAAGGTTGAGCCGTCGTTTGCAGATATAAAATAATAAAAGTTGGAGTCCATAGGATACAGCGCATATCGGATAGCACTGGCACTGGGATTGGAGATAGGTCCCGGCGGCAGTCCTGCGTTCAGATAGGTGTTGTAGGGGCTGTCGGTATGATTGTTGTCATCCGGTGTAACTGTTTTAGGACGTTCTCCGGTTAGAATTTGCAGGGCATATGCTGTGGTAGCGTCGCTTTGCAGCATGGGGAATTGGCTTGGGCGGCTCAGTCGGTTATGGAATACAGAAGATACCTTTCTGTAATCGTCTGCCGTGCCGGCTTCCTTTTCAATCAAAGCAGCAATGGACAAAATATCATCTACAGAATAGCCAAGCTCCGCAGCGCGGGTTCTGTAGGCTTCTGCAAATACCTGATCAAAGCGTGCCAGTAGCTTGTCAATCACAGCGGCTTCGCTGGAATTATTATAAAACTGATATGTGTCAGGGAACAGATATCCGTCCAAACGGTAATGCCGGCCTTCGGGGAGACCTTTTTCTTCCAATGCATCAATAAACCAGTAATCGAAATCATAATTGTTGATTACATCTACATATGCTTCTCGTTCGCCGATCCCGTAAGACAGCATCAGGTCGATAATTTCGTCTGTAGAATATCCTTCGGGAATGGTGATCCAACTGGTTCCTTCCACTGCTTTCGGCTTGAATTCGCTGCGCAGATCGTCGTAGCTCATAGAGGGAGATACAGTGTAGTCTCCTGCCAGATATTCACCGGATTCTTTTTTTATGGAAGCGTACAATTTGAAAATATTGGGATAGGAAATAATTCCGTTGTCATATAGGATTGTGGCGATATCCTGGGTAGTTGCATCCTCGGGAATGGTGATTTCTACAGTTTCTTCACTTTTTACAAAGGCGAACACATCATTACCCACCCGGATTACAAAAATGGATATAAAGATAGCAACAACCAAAACCAGCACAATATACGTGATTGCTTTTACTGAATTTGCCATCAGATCCGCACCAAATTTTGGAAGTCCGGCTTTTTTGTCTTTTGTGTCGGCGGTCGGATAAGACTGGGAGGGAGTAGGGGCAACATTTTCTGCGGCTCTGCGTGCAGTGTAAGCCGGCGCTTCTTTTGGGGAAGCAGTGGGTTTGGGCACGGCAGCAGACTTCGCGGGCACGGAAACAGGTTTGGGTGCCGGATTTTGTTTGCCCTGTAAGGGTGTTTTCGGTGCGGTGGAGGCAGTATTGATTTTTACAGTGGGGGCTGCTTTGCTGCCGTCCTGCCCCCCGCTGCGGCGGTTTGCATATGCAGGTGCTGTTTCTTTTGCAGCAGGCTTTTTATATACACGGGACGATACAGTCTCGCTTTCAGACCGGGGGGGCTGTTTGGGTATAGCAGGTGCAGCTTGCGGCTCCCCTGCCTTTTTCTTTTGGAAGAGTTTTTCGTTATCTTCTCCCAAATTATT
>CANTEM010000095.1 GCA_947652805.1 uncultured Clostridia bacterium
TTCCACATCAAATGCATAGTCCGCGCCGCAGAAATGGCAATTCAGGCTCACCGTATATATTTTCTCCGTCCAGCAAAATGTCTCCCCTTACCCTGCACCCGTCCACCAGATCATTCATCCGGTTCAGGGTTTTGAGCACAGTGGATTTTCCGCATCCGGAAGGACCGATAAAAGCAGTGATTTCCTTTTCCGGTATAGACAAATCAATTCCTTTTATTGCCTGGAAATCTCCATAGTACAGCTCCATATTCCGAATTTCAAATTTTCCCATTATTCTGCACCTCCTCCCGATGCAAAAACAGACAGTTTTCTTGCAAGGATCCCGGACAGTCCGTTTATTCCAATAACCACTATCAGCAAAACCACCGCCGTGGCGTATGCTTCATTTGTGTATAGTCCCTCTGACAGCAGGCAGTACATGTGAACGGACAGGGTACGTGCACTGTCGTGCAGTCCTATGGCCGCCCGGGGCGATGATCCAGATGTAAAAAGCAGCGCTGCCGTTTCTCCGACAATTCTGCCTATAGCCAGAATGATCCCGGATAGAATCCCCGGCATAGCTGCGGGAAGTACAATTCTGAAAATGGTCCGCAGCCTTCCCGCACCAAGACCGAAGCTCCCTTCCCGGTAAGTACGGGGTACTGCAAGCAGCGCTTCCTCTGTTGTGCGGATCATGGTGGGCAAAACCATAATGGAAAGGGTGAGCACCCCTGCCAGCATGGAATAGCTCCACCCCATAAACAGCACAAATGCGAGGAACCCAAACAGCCCGTACACAATAGACGGAATACCTGCCAATGTTTCCGTAGTAGTACGGATAATCCGCACAAGCCGGGACTGGGAACGGGCATACTCCACAAGATAGACTGCGGAACCAATCCCCAGAGGAACGGACAGCAGCAGCGTTAGAAGGGTCATATAAACTGTGTTCCAAATAGCTGGAAGCATGGATACGTTTTCAGCCGTATACCCCAGTGCAAACAGAGACGGGCGCAGATGCATGATTCCGCGAATCAAAATATGTCCCACCAGAAACAGCATGGTTCCAATCGTCAGCACGGCGGCACTGTAAATGAAAAGCAATATCAGAAAGGAACCCGGAGTTCGCCTGTATAGTCGCAGCAGTCGCTTCATATCGTTCTTCCCTTCTTTATTGCAGAAAAGCTCAAATTGATGAGCAATATAAATACAAACAGTACCACAGCAGTTGCGATCAGCGCGCCCCGATGCAACTGTGCGGCATACGCCATTTCCAGAACAATATTTGCCGTCATCGTCCGCACCCCCGATAAGATGCTGTTTGGCACCACTGCCTGATTTCCTGCAATCATAACTACAGCCATTGTTTCCCCTACAGCCCGTCCAATTCCCAAAACCACACCGGATAAAATGCCGCTTCCCGCCGCTGGAAGCATTACCCGTATGATACTCTGCTCCCTTGTAGCGCCAAGAGCAAGCGCGCCCTCGTAATATGAAGCAGGAACGGCCCGCAGGGCAGATTCCGCCGTATTGATTACAGTAGGCAGGATCATGATACCCAGAAGCAGCGAGGCTGTCAGAATGCCCTTTCCGCTTGTACCAAACACCTTCTGCACTCCGGGAACCAGCACCATCAGACCAAAAAAGCCATATATAATGGAAGGTATTCCTGCAAGCAGATTCACTGCCGGCTTCATTACTCTGTATAGTTTCTGTGGACAGTATTTCACAAAAAATACCGCTGTAAGAATTCCAATTGGCACACCTGTAAGAATCGCTCCTGCCGTTACATACAGACTGCCCACAATCATCGGAAATATTCCGTAAATATTTCCGGACGGTTTCCATTGTGTTCCGGAAAGAAAATCCCAAAGCCCAATCTCCTGTATTGCCGGAAGGCCGTTTGCAAAAAGGAATAGACAAATCAGCAGCACAGCCGCCACAGAAAAACAAGCGCACAGAAGAAATACAAATTGCATGATCCGTTCCCGCATTTTTTTGATCCCTTTCCTCACTGTCTCCAAGCCTGCCAATCCGTTATCTCTCCGCGAAAGATCTGCCGAACCTGACCCAGTGACAAATCCCGGATTGGGTTGGATTTATTTACAATAATCGCAATTCCGTCATATGCAACGGTAATCTCCTTCAGTCCGTCGCTACGTTCCTCCCCTGTCAAGTCTCTGGAAGACAGACCAATATCACAAATACCGTCCTGCACCGATGCAATCCCCGCGGAAGACCCAATCTGCTGCACCTCAATATACACGCCTGGATTTTGCTCCGTATATGCATCTGCCAGCGTCTCTATGAGCGGCGCAACGGAAGTTGAGCCTGCAAGGATAAGCTTTCCTGCCTGCGCCTCCGGTGCATATGCGCTCTCCCTCTCCGGCGGCACATATCCGGCGCCGCTGATCAGTTCCTTTCCAATAGGAGATGCAGTAAAGGCGATAAATGCATCGGCAAGCTCGCTCGTTTCTTCCTCCACGATCAAATGGAAGCTACGCTTCAACGGATAGTCGCCGCTGCGTATATTCTCCGGAGAGGGCGGGACTCCGTCAATGGATAGGCTCTGTACATCGTCGGACATCGCTCCGGCAGAAACATATCCGATTGCTGTATCGCATCCGGCTATAGAAAACAGCATTACCGCATTTGTGTTCACTACTTCAGCATACGGCGTAATATCCTCTCTACCCTGAAAACCCAGCAATTCTGTCATGGCTGCTCTTGTTCCCGAGCCGTCCTCTCTGGTTACCACCACAATGTTTCCATTTGCAGCACTGCAAGAGCAGAGAAACAATACTGTAATCCATATACTGATTGACATAACCCATTTTTTCCGCATATAGCCTCCGCACTATCTGTTTTCCTTAGTGTACCCAGTTTATGTTAAATCAACAATCCCTCCTGTGTTAATTGTAGGTTAAAATATCCTGTATACATAACAAAACCTCCTTACATTAAGGAGGTTTTGTTATGTATCTTCTATTATTTTTCTTCCTGATCAAACAATGTTCGTCCCATCAATACGCCCATTACACTTGCCATCATCAGCCCGCGAGTCCAGCCGCTGCTGTCACCCAGGCAGTGCAGCCCTGCAATATTCGTACGCAGGGATGTGTCCATTTTCACTTTGTTGGAATAAAATTTCAGCTCCGGGCTGTACAAAAGCGTTTCTGTAGAAGCAAATCCCGGCACAACCATATCCAGCATTTTGATAAACTCAATAATATTGGTCATGGCGCGATAGGGCATCGCCGCTGTAATATCACCAGGCACCGCGTCCTTCAGGGTAGGAACCACATTGCTGAAGGCAAGCTCCTTTGCCCATGTGCGCTTTCCATCCAATATATCTCCGTATCGCTGCACCATAATGTGTCCGGCACCCAGCATGTTGGTAAGTTCCCCCACCTTCTGCGCATATGCAATCGGCTGATTGAAGGGCTCCGTAAAATTGTGGCTTACCAAAATTGCAAGGTTTGTGTTATCGCTTTTGTTATCCTTGAAGCTGTGCCCGTTTACAACTGCCAGATCGTTGTCATAATTCTCCTGGGCAACAAAGCCCCCCGGATTCTGACAAAACGTGCGCACTTTATTTTTCCATGGCTTCGGATACCCAATGAGCTTGCTTTCATATAATACCCGGTTTACCTTTTCCATAACCTCGTTGCGGCATTCTACTCGTACACCGATATCCACCGTTCCAGGCTTATGGGCAATATGATGTTCAGCGCACAACTTTTCCAGCCAATCCGCACCCCGGCGGCCTGTCGCGATTACGACTGTGTCCGCCTCTATTTCACGTACCTGTGTTCCCTGCCGGACGATCACGCCCCGGCAAGTCTCTCCGGACAGCAGGATGTCCTCACAAGCTGCGCCAAACAGCATTTCTACCCCATGCTCTGCCAACCATATTTGAATATCGTAATAAAGCTTCTGCGCCTTTTCCGTTCCCAAATGGCGAATCGGACAGTCCACCAGCTTCAAACCGGCTTTGATTGCATTTTTGCGGATTTCTTTGATTTCTTCCCCGTTTCCGATGCCTTCCACCCGGGGATCTGCACCAAATTCCAGATAAATACTATCCGTATAATGGATCAGTTCCTGGGCTTCCATGACGCCGATCAAGCTCGGCAAGTCCCCGCCTACTTCATAGGACAAACTCAATTTCCCATCTGAAAAGGCACCGGCACCGGAAAAACCGGTAGTAATATCGCAGCCGTTTTTGCAGTTAACACAGTGTCCCACTTCTCCCTTAGGGCAACGGCGTTTTTCCACCGGCTTACCCTTCTCTATCATAAGAATCTTTTTACGGCTTCCCTTTCTGATCAGCTCCATCGCTGTAAAGATCCCCGCAGGGCCTGCTCCTACAATAATCAAATCATATTTCATCCAGATATCACGTCCTCTCGTATATTGTTCACACGTTAAAACAGGCAAAATAAAAAGGAACCGAACGGGATCCGGTTTCGACATATATCCTTTTTCATTTTAACATGTACGTGGCACAGTGTCAAGTCCTCTGTATACCTTGATTTTTCAACCAAATTGTGGCATAATATATAAATACAAAATCAAAATTCGCTGATAAAAAGGAAATTTTAATATGTATATAGCAATTCTCGGCGGAGGAACCTGGGGGCTTACAGTTTCGGTGGACGCCGAGACTTATCACTCTGTGGAAATATG
>CANTEM010000096.1 GCA_947652805.1 uncultured Clostridia bacterium
GCTCTTCCGCTTCCTGCGACACGGAATTTTTCCCTATGACAACCGCATCTTCCAACTCTCCGTCAGCGTCAATACCGGTAATTGCAGAAACAAAAGCGGAAACCTTATCCTGAGAGGGTTTGTCTGTCGCCCCCTTATGTTTGTAGTATTTTTGAAACGTATCGCAGTCTTTTTTATTCTGAAATAAATAGACAGCGGCGAATCGATGCCCCATCAGCTTCTTAAAAACTGCAGCAGCATACCGGAATCCGTGATACCCCTTCAATGAAAATGCAAAGGCATCCTCCGATGCGCAGTCATAAGCAGTTTCAAAGCAAAGTGCGTCATAGGAACTCATATACGCAAACAAAGACTCTCCCTCAGACAAATGCTTTAAGCGGGAGCATGCTGCCGGATTTCCTGCTGCAACAAACGCATCATTCGTACACAAAACCATAGGTATATTGGAAAAATATGTATTGATCACCTGATCCATCATAGCACGCGCGCCTCCTCATTCTATGACTTACAGTAAAACAGTTCGAATCCTTTCCACATCTCCTGCATGGAACCACCAAAAACGGTTCCATGCAATGAGACGATCTTATTTTAACTCGGCATATTCTTTGTTACTCTTAAATATTTTTGTTTAAGTTTCGCGCAAATACACGCCCTTTTTTATTCAACTACATTATTTATTGTGGCTTACTGATTTTTTGTTGTCAAAATATTGCCACGCCTACATTATAACAAATTCCCACAATTTGATATGATCTATTTTTAAAATGTTACGCACCCCAAAGTCATAGCTTTATACCATTACTAAATAATAAACCAGATGAAAATTTACAAATCTCTTTTCATATATCCACAGGTAAACGGAAAAAAATCAAACTTTTTGGTTCCAATATGAATAAAACCATTATCCTCATACCATTTTCTTAATATTTTGTTTTCTTCTACAATTCCGATACTCATTTTTTTACATCCCATTTCTCTTGCTTTTATATAAGCATTCTCCAGCAACATTGCTCCGATATGTTTATGACGATATTGTGGAAGAACGCATAGGTTATTAAGTTCGCATTCATTATTATCTTGTAATGCCAACGAATAGTAACCAATAATTTTATTATCATCATAATATGCATACATGGGTCTATGCTCATGTTTTAATTGATGTAATAGTCTATCCTCTGCTGTATCAAATGCTGTAAAATGTGGTGCATTATCAATCGTAAACCCCAGTTCGTCAGCAACCGTAAGAAAGCTTTCTTTTATAACATTAACGCATTCTGCAATGTCTTTTTCATGTATAGCCTTTATCATATTTTCACCATTCTTCCCAACATGTATAATATAATACAAAAATTTATTTTCCAGATCAGAAAAACCAAAAGCTGCTTACAACTCATATTCCTCTAATTTGTCATATTAAATCTCACTCGTCCCCAGTGGTATCATCCGCAGAAGGAACAGGCGGAGCGGAAATATACAGCAGGCTGTGAATGTCTGCCTCTTCTAACGCCCCACGCACCGCAGCGCTTTTTTCTGCGTCGCTGCCGTCCAGCACTGCCCGCAGCAAATATGCTGTAAAGCTTCCCTGGAGACTCTGTGCGGCGTCAGCTGCATCTTCTGCATTTGCTCCGGTTAAATCAATTGCAAAAAATTCTGTTTCCCGGAAAATCTTTTCAATATACGGTGCGTGATATGCCGCTGTATAAATTGCCCGGGACAAGCATATACCCATATCCATTTGCGCACTCTCCCGCAAGCTGCGCACATAGGAAAGCATCGTATCGACCGTTTCATTATCCAGCGTTTCATAAGACTCAAATCCGCGGATCACCAACTCGTCAAAGCCTGCATCTGCAAGCTCTCCTGCAATCATAGCGTCTGTCTGCACCTGTGCAGGAATCGCTTCAAAAACCGCGCAGGAACGCAGTCCGATTTCCCCGGCATGCGCGGTGGCAGCAGTAAGCATTTCTAAAGGCACAAGGGTGTCCTTGCCGGGAAGGCGGGATAATTGTTCTGCTTCTGGAGATGCATAGGTAAGCCGCCCGCTGCTGTCTGTTACAATAAAAGAAACTGCATTATACCCGGCAGTCTTAACTGCCTGCACACGGCTGCGCAGATCTGTTTTGTCCGTACATCCGGAAAGGTCCAGCAAGCCGGCGGACACATCCAGCAGAGCCGCGTCGTGATTTGCCGGCGGAGCCGTGTCCTGATTCTCGTTTTCATCTGTTGTGACTACCTGGGGAGGATCTGAGGTATCTACCGGTGCAGTATCCAAACGGTGTTTTAAATAATTTCCAAGCAGCAGCGTCAGCCCGATCACAGCCAGCGCAAATGCCAAAATGAATACCAGCCGTTTGGGAAACTTAAATTTTTTCGCTTTATAATTCCTGTAATACTTCATGCTCTGCTGTTCCTTATCCGGTTTATTTCATATCCTGTATGCTGATAGAGTCATATAGTTCTGTTGTTTCCACTGCAAGGGATGCGCTTTTTTCTTCCAGCGCCAGGCTGAAGCAGGCTGCGTAATAGTCCTGACATAGCCGATCAAAGTTTGCTTTAATATAATCTGCATCCTTCTCACACCGCAGGAATATGCTGTAGCCCTGATCCGATTCGATCACCGGACTCACCTGATCCACAATCAGACTGAAGGCGGCGTCCTCGTTTACCGGATCCCACATACCCCGGCACAAGTAGTATCCGTTCGTGTTGGATACCATTTGCAAAGACTCGCCGTAGTCCCGCACCAGCCGGTCGAAATCCTCCCCGGCAAGGTATTTGTCCCGCACCTGCTCGGCAAGCCGGCGCGCCTCCTCATTGGTATGCTTCTGTGCCGGTGTGAAAAAGCTTCCGTCATCCGACACAGGCGTTTGCTCGCCCACGATCAGAATTTGCTTGATACGGATAAACGCGTCGCTGTTTATTAAATCCAGCAGCGCATCCGGATCTGTTTCTATAGCGCCGCCGTTTAGCATTGCATAATACAGAGTGCTGCTGCACACATCCTGTTGCTGCATCAGCCGATTCACGCTGTGATTCAGATAATTTTCTTCCAGTGCCTCCACATATGCGTCTGTATTTTCATACTGTGCCATTTGGGCTTCCAGCGTCTGCTCCACCTGTTCCATAATATAATCGTCGTCAATGTCGATATCATATTCCTTGCACAGAGCAAACACGGCGTAGAAATCCCGGATTGCCTGCATGACTTCGCTGCGGATTTTCTCTTCCGCATCCTCTGCCTTTTGGGTATCATCCCCAGCGATCCGATCCCGGCAGCTGAGAATAAGTCCTCTGTAAAATGCATACGGCACCTCTATGCCATCTACAGTCATCACCGGCTCCGTATCTTCCTCGGAGGGCTTCAACGGATCGGTACAGGCGCACAGACTGATACACAGAATCAGTGCCAAAAACAGGGCAGCAGTTTTATATATACGGTTCATCGTAATGATCCTTTCTACATGTACATAATTTATCTGTGTTCTATTATACAATAAATATATGAACCATGCTTGAACATATGCCCGGGATAAATTCCTTTTATCTCTTGCATTCTTTTCTTATTTATGATACCATACCTCTATAAACATTTGCAAGTGGAACATGCACAGAAAGGTTACGGGTTTATTCATGAAAAAATCTGTTGCCCTACAGGCAATTATCAAAGAGTTACAGTTGAATGTATCTTATACGCCGGGAGACCCTTCCCAAATTATGATCAGCAGAACAGAGATCAACCGTCCCGCCCTGCCGCTTACCGGCTTTTACGACTGCTTTGAAGCAGACCGCATTCAGGTAGTTGGTATTACAGAGTACGCATATTTGAAAAATCTGAGCGCCGAGGATCGCAGAGCGCGGATCGAAACACTTCTATCCTGCCATCCGCCGGCAATCATTTATACCCACAAAAATCCGGTAGACGATATTGTTCTGGAGGCTGCTGAAAAGCACAAGGTTGCCGTATTATGGACAGACGCCAACACCAGCGAGTTTATGGCGGCACTGATTGCATATTTGAACGTGCAGCTTGCTCCCACCATTATGCGGCATGGGGTTTTAGTGGAGGTATACGGTGAAGGAATCCTCATCGTTGGGGATTCCGGCGTCGGTAAAAGTGAAACTGCGATCGAGCTGATCAAACGGGGACACCGTCTGATTGCAGACGATGCGGTAGAATTGCGCCGGGTATCTGCCAAATCTATCGTAGGAACTGCACCACCCCTGATCCGCCATTACATAGAGCTGCGGGGCATTGGCATTGTAGATGTGCGGCAACTGTTCGGTATGGGTGCGGTCAAAGAATCAGAAAAGGTCGATCTTGTAGTGGAATTTGAACCGTGGGAGCAGGGCAAGCTGTACGAGCGGCTCGGTATTGACGATACCTTTGTGGATATTATGGGTATACGCATTCCTTCCCTGATTGTACCGGTGAAACCGGGTCGAAATCTTGCGGTCATTCTGGAAATTGCCGCGATGAACAACCGGCAGAAACGCATGGGTGTGAATACTGCAAAGGAATTTGACGAAAAGCTGAAAAGCCAGATGAATTTGGAACCAAACGCATAATAATGGATACTACTGCTCCAAAGGCTCCCTTGTGCAAAGGGAGCTGTCACAGCTTTGCTGTGACTGAGGGATTG
>CANTEM010000097.1 GCA_947652805.1 uncultured Clostridia bacterium
GTTCGCTCAAACTGGCTGTTATACAGCTCCGCATAAAATCCGTTTTTTGCAATCAACTGCTCATGGTTGCCGCTTTCTATAATATCGCCGTCTTTCATGACAAGAATCAAATCGGCATTTTTTATAGTGGACAGCCGGTGGGCTATAATAATGGAAGTGCGTCCTGCCATAAGCTTATCCATGGCTTCTTGAATCTGAATTTCCGTGCGCGTATCCACAGAGCTGGTTGCTTCATCCAAAATCAGCATCGGCGCGTTTTCTACCATAGCGCGGGCAATGGTGATCAGTTGCTTTTGCCCGGCAGATAGACTGTCGTTTTCATGGAGAACGGTGTCATATCCTTCCGGCAGGGTTTTGATAAAATGATGAATGCCGACTGCTTTACAGGCTGCAACTACATCCTCCTCCGACACACCCTTTTTGCTGTAAACGATGTTGTCCCGAATCGTGCCTTCAAATAACCAGGTGTCCTGAAGCACCATGCAGAACAGCGCGTGCACATTTTCCCTTGTGAGACTGCGCAGGGGGACGCCGTCAACCAGAATATCCCCTTTGTTCGTTTCATAGAACCGCATGAGCAGATTTACCATGGTGGTTTTTCCGGCGCCTGTCGGACCTACAATGGCGACCTTCTGCCCCGCAAGAACCTTTGCGGAGAAATTCTGAATAATGATTTTATCCTCGTTATAGCCAAACTGTACATTACGGAATTCAATATTACCCTTTGCAGTTTCCAGCCGCTGTGTTTTATCGCTTTCATCCGCCAATTCTGTTTCCTCAAGGAACTCAAACACCCGGTAGCTTGCCGCACCGGTAGACTGTAAGCTGGTAGCGGACTGGGCAATGGTGGACAGAGGCTGGGTGAACAAGCGCACATAAATCATGAACGCAACGATTACACCAAAGGAAATGGTGCCGTTCATAGCAAGAGCAGCACCTACTACACATACTGCAACGTAGCCGAAGTTGCCGATAAAGTTCATTAAAGGCATCATCAAACCGGACATAAACTGGGATTTCCACATGCAGCCGTACAGTTCCGTATTGATTCTATAAAACTCTTTATACAGCTTGTGCTCTGCGTTATAGGCCTTCACGACGTTATGACCGGCATAAACTTCTTCTACATGTCCGTTGATGTCGCCTACCAGTCTTTGCTGCTGTGTAAAATACTTCTGCGAATGGGCGATAATAAACATCATAAGGGCAAATCCGATCAGAGAAGCGCCCATTGCTACAACCGCCATGATCCAGTTCGTTTTGAACATCATGAAAACGGAGCCGATCAAAAGGGTGATTGCGGATACCAGCCCGCCGATACTTTGGTTCAGCGTCTGGCCAATGGTATCTACGTCGTTGGTCACGCGGGAGAGCACATCGCCGTAGCTGGTGGAGTCGAAATATTTCAGGGGAAGTACGTTGATTTTTTTGGAGATATCCCGGCGCATGTTTTTGGAAACCTTTTGCGTAACGGTTGCCATAATAAAGCTTTGCGCATAAGAAAGCAGGATGCTGGAAGCGTAAAATGCAACCAGCGTGAACGCAATCCTCATGACAGCGTCCATGTCGATGCTGCCAAACAACCCCTCAGTGATGGTGTTGGTCATTTCACTGATTTTGTCCGGTCCAAGAATGGTGAAAACAGTTCCGCCTGCTGCAAAAATCAGAGCGATAATGACTGCGGGCATCCAAGGTTTACAGTAGGTAATCAGTCTTCCCCAAGTGGAGGAAAAGGAGCGCCGCTCACTGCGCGCCATAGGCATAGCGCCGTGTGGGCCTCTCATAGCTGGTCCTCTATTCATTGCCAAGCTCCTCCTTTGATAATTGTGAATATGCAATTTCCTGATATACCTTGCAGGATTTTATCAGTTCGTCATGGGTTCCGATTCCTGCCATATGTCCTTCATCCAGCACGATGATCTGATCCGCATGGCGGATGGTTCCGATCCGTTGGGCTACAATAAATGTAGTAGCGTCTCCGGTTTCCTGCGCCAGACGCTTGCGCAGGGTGCTGTCTGTTTTATAATCCAGGGCAGAGAAGGAATCGTCGAAAATAAAGATATCCGGTTGGCGGTTCACAGCCCGGGCGATTGACACACGCTGTTTTTGCCCGCCGGACAGGTTGGTACCGTTCTGAGCAACAGGCGCGTCGAAGCCCTCCGACTTTTTCTCAATGAAGTCTGTTGCCTGGGCGATATCGGCGGATTTTTTCATGATCGCGTCTGCGTCGGGATCCAGTTTCCCGTTTTCGCCAAATACGATGTTGGATCGAACCGTGCCGGAGAAAATAACTGCCTTTTGGGGAACATAACCGATTTTGTTGTGAAGCTCCTCCAGGGTATATTCCCGCACGTCCCGTCCGCCTACAAGAACCTGCCCCTCTGTGGCGTCGTAGAACCGGGGAATCAGATTGATCAGAGTGCTTTTACCGCTGCCGGTAGATCCGATGAACGCCACGGTTTCGCCGGGCTTTGCTTTGAAGGAAATGTCGTGGAGCACATATTCCGCTGCGCCGGGATACTGAAAGCTTACATTTTTAAATTCTACTTCGCCTATGGAAGTGACGCTTTCCGTTTCCTTCCCGTCCACAATCCGGGGCTGGGTATCCAGCACCTCATTGATCCGGTTTGCGGAAACGGTGGCACGGGGCAGCATAATGAAAATCATAACCAGCATCATGAATGCCATAACGACCTGCATGGCGTAGGAGGAATATACTACCATGTCGGAGAACAGTCCCAGCCGGTCCGCCATAGGGGCGTTGTTGATCAGAAACGCGCCGATCCAGTAAATAGCGAGGGACAATCCGTTCATTACAAGGGTCATACCGGGCATCATAATTGCCATCAGGCGGCCGGTAAACAGATGGGTGCGGGTGAGGTTTTCATTGGCCTCTTCAAATTTCTCTTCCTGATACTCTTCCGCATTATATGCACGGATGACGCGCACACCAGTCAGACTTTCTCGGGTGACCAGGTTTAAATGATCGGTCATTTTCTGAATGGCTTTGAACTTCGGAAGTGCAAACAGCATCAGTGTACCTACAATCAGCAGCAGCACAAATACTGCGCAGCCGGTTGCGGCAGACCACTGCCAGCTTTTTCCGGATATTTTCAGAATTGCCCACACTGCCATGATGGGTGCTTTGATCATAACCTGCATACCCATGGCAACAATCATTTGAATTTGTGTAACGTCATTGGTGGAACGGGTAATCAGACTGGAAATAGAGAAATTCCCGATTTCCTCCATGGAAAAGGATTCCACTTTTTTATAAATCTGATCCCGCAGGCGGCAGGACAGGGTTGCGGCAAGCCGAGCTGCAAAAAATCCTACAATGACTGCTGCGGCAAGACTTCCCAAGGCGCAAAACAGCATTTTTCCGCCGGCTGCCCAGATGCTGGACATGGGACTGTCCGGAGTCTGCACCAGCGTGGTGATTTCAGACATGTAATCCGGGAGCTTCAAATCCAGCCAAACCTGAAAACAGATAAAAATAAGACCGCAAAAGACTTGCAGCCATTCCCATTTTTTCAAATGCCCAAGTAATTTCAGCAAGATGTACACCTCCTGTTGTTTATCATTGTGTTTCCTCCATTGTATAAGTATTTCCAATACAGTAAAAGTATAGCACGACGATATGAACGATCATTTATAAGAAAATAGATTTTGTGTAAATATAAATCAACGGAATATGAACTTATAAATTTTCCCGTTTTATGATATTCCTTATTGCACTCCAAAAAGCGGCCGGATTGTCCAAATCGGCTCCATGTCCTGCATCGGGGATCCAGAACAAATGCTTTCTTTTTGTTCGGATTTTGTTAAAAAATTCCACAGCTAAAACGCTCGGCACCTGCCAGTCATTCTTTCCTAATATATAATAAACAGGCAGAGGATAGACGGGCTGTTTTGCCGCATCATATTCCCAAAGAAACTGATCCAACTTGCTGCTTTTTAATAAGGAAGGTATAAGAAACAGAATATCCTTTATATGAAAGACAGGGCTATGCAATACGTCTTTTATTCCCGTGGGAAGGTTTGGATAGAAACCATACCGATATTGCAGCATACTCAGACCACGCTTGCTTTTTTGGAAGGCTTTGCGATTTTGAAAGGAAATTCGCTGCTGAATCTTTTCCCATTTGCGGATGTCCCGCTTCCGGTTTTTGATTTGGATGCGCTCCTTTAGCTCGGCGAATGCGGCAGCTTCCCCGCGGAGCATGTCCACGACCTGCCCCATTCCGATATAGGCGGACACAGTATCGCCACAGCGCAGTACATATTCTGAACCCAGGACGCTTCCCCAGGAATGTCCCAGCAGCAGGAGCTTGTCGGTTTTATATTTTTTCTTCAGATACGCAACGGTAGCGTGTAAATCCGCTAAAAGTGCAGGAAATGTGGGCTTATCCGTTTTGTTATGCATAAGGGTCTTTCCCGTTCCACGCTGGTCATAAAATACAAGAGAGCAGGGGATTTCTTCTTTGATTAACAAATAGGCGCGGTATGCTGCGGAGAATCCGGGACCGCCGTGAAGAAACAGTAGGACAGTATCTGATGCTGGAACGGGACAGTGGAGAAAGTATTGCTTTAATCCGTTGATCGGCACATATTCTTCATAAGTGTTCATAA
>CANTEM010000098.1 GCA_947652805.1 uncultured Clostridia bacterium
ATCTTGTCATCTATAACGGTGCTGGCTACGATAACTGGGTCAAAAAATTGAAAGGCAAAAAGCTGTGGACTCAGGGGGATGAAGGCGAAAAAATTACAATGAAAAAGCTTTCCACCCAGTTGGATGAAGCCCGGTTTATTTCCGATACAATTACAGAGCTGCATGAAAACGGACAACCCTTCTCTTCCTTTGCTGTGCTGTACAGAACAAATGCTATGTCCCGGGCAGTGGAACAGGCATTGGCAAAAAGCGGGATTCCTTACCGGATGCTGGGGGCACTGCGATTCTTTGACCGAATGGAAATCAAAGACATTTTAGCTTATGTTTCCGTAATCAATAATCCGGCAGACAGTGTTCGCCTGCGTCGGATTATCAACACACCCCGCCGGGGAATTGGCGAAAAAAGCATCAGCGCAGCCGCAGCAATTGCAGATGAACTGCATATTTCCATGCTGGAAGTGCTTGCCCGTGCCAATACATATACGGCGATCCCTGCCGGCGCGGCAAAAGCCATGATGGCGCTGGCACAGTTGATTGAAGATTTGCGCAGTGAAGTCAGCGAGACAAAAATCTCCGCCCTCATCGAAAAAATTTCCGTGAAGTCCGGGTATCAGGCGATGCTGGTTGCTGCGGGTGAGGCGGAAAAAGACAGACTGGATAATATCGGCGAGCTGGTATCCACAGCAGCACAATACGAAAGCAGTACCGCCACCCCTACCCTGTCGGAATTTTTGGAAGATGTTGCACTGGTGTCTGATATCGACCGATACGATGAAGAAGCGGATGCTGTTGTTCTTATGACGATTCACAGCGCTAAGGGATTGGAATTCCGCAATGTATTTCTGCCCGGCTGGGAAGAAGGCATTTTCCCGGGATTTCAGGCCATTATGAATCCCACGGAAATCGAAGAGGAACGACGGCTGGCTTACGTGGCAATCACCCGGGCAAGGGAGCGGCTGTATATTACCCATGTGCACCAGCGTATGCTCAACGGAAGCACCCAATACAATAAAAAATCCCGTTTTGCCAGCGAGATTCCCGTATGGCTTTTGGATGAAGCGGATGATACGTTCCATGATTATCAGACAATTGGCGAACGGGCTTACAACAAGGGTATGCCCCAGCGTGTGGGCAATACCCCGATATATAACAGAAACGCACCGGGCAGCGGCTATGGCACAGGCGCGGAACGGGCTGCATACACCGGGAACCTATCTGCTGGGGCTGCTCCGCGACCTAAAACGGGAGCAGCGCCCCGCAGCGCAGCTCCCCTTGAAAGCTTTGATAAAGGCGCACGTGTGCGGCATACTACCTTTGGATGCGGAACTGTATTATCTGTTCGCCCAATGGGAGCCGATGTGCTGTATGAAGTGGAATTTGATAAAATCGGCGTAAAAAAGCTGATGGCGTCCTTTGCCCGCTTGAAAAAAGAATCCTGAATTTGACAAACAACCCAATCTGATATACAATATTTATTATATTAACATAAAGAGGTATCAAATGGCAAACGATAAAAAAATGGTGGAGCAAATCACCTCCATGGATGAGGATTTTGCAAAATGGTACACCGACATCTGCAAGAAAGCAGAATTGATTGATTATACAAGCGTAAAAGGCTGCATGGTCATCCGTCCTTACGGCTATGCGATCTGGGAGCTGATCCAGAAAAATCTGGATACCCGGTTTAAAGAAACCGGTCACGAAAATGTGTATATGCCTATGTTTATTCCGGAATCTCTCTTGAATAAGGAAAAAGAACATGTGGAAGGCTTTGCTCCGGAAGTAGCATGGGTCACCCATGGCGGCAGCGAACCTCTGACCGAGAGGATCTGCGTGCGTCCCACATCAGAAACCCTGTTCTGCGAACACTATGCAAATGTGGTAAAATCCTACCGGGATCTGCCTAAGCTGTATAACCAGTGGTGTTCTGTTGTGCGCTGGGAAAAGACAACCCGACCGTTCCTGCGCTCCAGAGAATTTCTCTGGCAGGAGGGACATACGATTCACGCTACTGCGGATGAAGCGAAAGAAGAAACGATCCGCATGCTGAACTGCTATGCAGACTTCCATGAACAGGATCTTGCCATTCCGGTAATCAAAGGCAGAAAAACGGAAAGCGACAAATTTGCCGGTGCGGAGGCTACTTACGCAATTGAAGCACTGATGCATGACGGCAAGGCGCTGCAGGCAGGCACCTCCCATTATTTCGGAGATGGCTTTGCAAAAGCCTTTGATATCAAATATACAGATAAAGAAAATAAGCTGGTGCATCCTTTCCAAACATCCTGGGGCGTTACAACCCGGATGATCGGTGGGCTGATCATGACCCACGGTGACAACAACGGTTTGGTTCTGCCTCCCGCTGTCGCCCCGATTCAGGTAGTGATCATCCCGGTTCAGCAACAGAAGGAAGGCGTTCTGGATGCGGCTTACGCGCTGCGCGACCGCCTGAAAGGACAGTTCCGTGTGAAGGTAGACGACAGCGACAACTCTCCCGGCTGGAAATTCTCCGAATATGAAATGAAGGGCGTGCCGCTCCGGATCGAAATCGGTCCCAGAGATATCGCCGACAACAAGTGCGTAACGGTACAGCGTCATAATCGGGAAAAGAACTTCGATTCCCTGGAAAATATTGAGCAGGTAGTAGCCGACAGACTGGAAGAAGTACGCCAGGGCATGTATGAAAAAGCGCTCGCCAATCGTACCGCACGCACCTACGCCTGCACCTCAATTGACGAAATCAAAGACGCTCTTGCAAACAACGGTGAAGGATTTGTCAAAGCTATGTGGTGCGGAGAGGAAGCATGCGAGGATCAGGTGAAGGATGCGACCGGTGTTGCTTCCCGGTGTATTCCTTTTGAACAGGAACAGTTGTCCGACCGCTGCGTATGCTGCGGAAAACCTGCTAAGCATATGGTATACTGGGCGATCGCATATTGATTTATAATTTTAACTGAAAGATTCAGAAAGGAGGCCCCTCCCCTGAAAGAATTTTCTGTATCTTTAAAAGAAAAATGGCGGCAGCTCGATTATGTGGTTTTGTTTTGCGTATTGGGTATGACTCTTCTTTCCATTGTTGTTCTGGCAGGCGCCTCCAACAAAATCGGAACCCGATATGTAATTGTCCAGAGCATTGCCGCGCTTCTGGGCATCTGCGTAATGCTTGTCTTTGCGTATATTGACTATGACAAATTGGTGAAACGCTTCGGCATATGGATTTTCGTTCTTGCGATTCTTGCTATGGCCGCAGTGATTGTATTTGGAAAAGGAAATCGCGGAAACAGATCGTGGCTGCGAATCCCGGGCGTTCCCTTTGATATACAGCCATCGGAATATGTAAAATTTCTCTTTATAATTACGTATTCACGCCACATTAAGCGGGTGCAGGACAATATCAATCACATCAAAAATGTAGCAGGACTGGCAATACACGGCGGAATCATCTTTGGTCTGGTACTCATGACAGGCGACCTTGGATCCGCACTGGTTTATCTGGGGATCATCGCCGTTATGCTTCTGGTAGGCGGACTATCTATCTGGTACTTTGTCGGCGTTTTTGCATTGCTTATCGTGGCATCGCCTATTCTATGGAAATTTTTAAGCGAAACCCAGCGAAATCGTATTATATACGGATTCAATCCGGAGTTGGACCCCATTAAAGTCGGATTTCAGGCGCTGCACAGCAGAACTGCAATTGCGGCGGGTGGATTCCTCGGATCCGGATTTTCCGGCGGAACACAGTTCAAGGCAATTCCGGACTGTTATTCCGACTTCATCTTTGCTGTATTAGCAGAGAAATTCGGCTTTTTCGGATGTTTTCTGTATATAGTACTGATGACCGTACTGGTTATTCGGCTGATCTGGATTGCCCGCATCGCCAGAAAAGACTACGGAGCGTATATCTGCGCCGGAGTCGTTGCAGTGCTTATGTTCCAGACACTGGAAAATATCGGCATGTGTCTTGCCATGCTGCCTGTTATCGGGATAACACTGCCATTCCTGAGCTACGGCGGCTCCTCTATGCTGTCTATGTATATGCTGATCGGGCTGGTGCAAAGCATCAAGTGTCACAATCAGAAGTATTTCTTTGAACGGGAAAAAGCGTAAAAAAAGCACTTTATGGTTTCACCATAAGGTGCTTTTTCAAGTGATAATTTTCACGCCTCGGCAAGCCGTGCCGCTTCTTCTTCCTTCTTTGCCACATATTCATCATATGTACCCAAAAAGTCTGTCATCCCATCCGGACGAATCTCAATAATCCGGTTTGCCACTGTGTTGACGATTTCATAGTCATGAGAGGACAGCAGCACATTTCCTTTGAAATCCCGCAGCCCGTTATTGACCGCCGTAATAGATTCCAAATCCAGATGATCCGTAGGCTGATCTACGATCAGGAAATTGGAACCGAACAGCATCATTCTGGAAAACATACACCGTACTTTTTCTCCTCCGGACAGCACATTGACCTTTTTCAGCGGTGCATCCCCGGAAAACAGCATCCTGCCAAGCATTCCCCGCAGATATGTCTCCGTCTGATCCTTAGACAGAGGGCGGAGCCATTCCAGCATATTCTCATC
>CANTEM010000099.1 GCA_947652805.1 uncultured Clostridia bacterium
GCACATAAGCAAGGCTACAATGCTTACAAAGCAATCAGAAATGCAATCTCAGGTCATCCTGATTTCATCTTTGAATAAGGGGTTCTGAATAGTTACTTATTTTTTACAATTATACACCAGTTTACAACTTTATCAATAAATTTAAAATGACTTTTTTCATTCTCTCATCCTCCAAAATCAATTATTATCCTTAGTGAAACCTTCTCAAAGTTCTCCTCTCTACGTAAAACCGGATAAACTAACCTCCATCTCCACACCTCCCTTCTCAGGAATCCTTTACTATACCCCAAAATACACAATTCCCGGCAAACAACACCCCAATTACACACGCCGTACCCAGATATTTACTGCAAACCTGCATAAAATCAGCTAATAACAGTTATTTTAAACCCTGCCGACTCATCCCCCTGCCCCGTAACTTCTTCAATTCCTCCTTCGACACTTTCCTCTCACCAATAAAAGCCGACGCAAAACATCCAAACGAATTACCATAAAAGATTTCCGCCATCTTTTTCATCTATTCATGGATATACTGTTCTTTGTACACAGTAGATTATACTCATTACATGGCCGCGTTTTGTTCCGTTCTGCCTGGATTCATCTTCATTTTCTGCAATCCATTCAAATGTCTGTGCCTTCATCAATGAGTACATTCCGGAGAAATTATTGTCTGTAACAGCTTCCCCTTTACTACGGCGCCACATGCATTACATCTTTGCGCTTCATATTCCGTAATCGTGCATCCACCATCTCCACTTTTGTTATGCGTTACCATTGTGCCAGAAACATATTGGTGTTTACAGCCTGCCCCGGCTCCTTCATTTGCATCATTCAAGTCATAAATATCCTCGTTCTCATTAATAAAAAAATAATTACTGGGGAGTTCCTGCCACTTTCTTTCAAGCGCTCCTTCAAAAACTATAAGTTCTTCCCCTTTCTCAAAATCACGATCAACATAAATATTCGGCGGCTCATACGCAAACGTAGTAATTCCTCCAGCCATACAGGCAGCCACAGCTATAACCACTGCAAAAACCACTTTATGTTTTCTGCCTCCCATAATTTCTAAAATCCTCCTTCTATAAACAATTTTATTCCTGCTTTCCGCTGCGCCTGAGAAAAATCTGCCCCTGCCGGGGAGCCCTTTTTCTGACGCCAGCTTCACAATCATTCTCCCATACCTGCACCGCTCCTCCCTTCCCTTTCCCTGCACCGCTCCACTGTCAGAATACATTTCACTAATAGCCGAAATCTCGTGATACAAGAAGTAACTGAAAGGGTTAAACCAATGAACTGCCATCACCAGAACCCCTAAGAGTTTTACCAGCAGATCCTGGTGTTTAATTATGAAGCAATTCGTGTCTTATCATGGAATCCCACATATCGTCATCCATCTCATCATTCTCCCATACCGGAAAAATCACCACTGGAGACAGCACCCCGCTTGTCATCGGCGACATACAGGCTTCCGAACAGCCAAACCCAATCCCTTTCTTTGAAGCAGACACGCAAGCGTCTGCGCCTTTTCCAGTTGACTGATCATAAATCAAATCCTCCACAGACACTTTCAAAGCCTCAGCAAGTCTTGTCAGCGTATCCACATCAGGCTCTGTTCTTCCCATTTCCCAACTGGATACCGTCTGTCTTGTAACATGCAGCTTTTCTGCCAGTTGGTCCTGCGTTATGCCTTTCTCATTTCTCTTTTTCTTTATATTTTTTCCGATCGTACTCATGTCGTATCCCTCCTTTTAGGGAAATTATAGCATCGCAATTTCAAAAAGTCACGCAACAAACTGTTGCGACAGGATATACAGCTGCATTTTACAACTTTTGCTTCCTTTTTGCCTGACGTACCCGGTTGATATGCCGCTCAAAATCACCGCTTTGCAAAAGACATGCCAAAACATATTGCTCGAACACCGGCACCGTGCAGGAATAAAATCCAAGCCGCCTCTCAAATACAGTCAGCAAATTCTCCGGTAAGATCATATACCCTACACGGATCGAAGGCGCAATCGTTTTGGAAAAGGTGTTCAGATAAATCACCGTCCCCCTCTCGGACAGGGAAAATACAGTGTCTTCATTCTTTCTGGACACCGTCAGCTCTGAATCATAATTATCCTCAATGATATAGCCACCCCGCTTTTCTGCCCACCGTATATATTCACATCTTTTGGAAGCATTTGCTGTAATACCGCTTGGGAAGCTGTTGAAGGGTGTAATGTGCAAAACCTCTGCCGCTGTCCGCTCCAGCTCGGCAGACCGGATCCCATTCCGCCCCAGCCGCAGAAAATCACAACGGACGCCGTTTGCCTCATATACCCGGTGGATTTTCTCATAGGAGGGACGCTCCAGAGCAAATACCTTATCTTTCCCGAGGAGCTGCACGATCAGGCTGTATAAATACTCTGCCCCCGAACCAACGATTACCTGCTCCGGGCGAACGGTCATCCCGTTGCTGCGTGCAAGATAGGAGGAAATTGCCGACCGCAATTCCGGGCAGCCGTGATTGGGAGATTTCACCAGAATGCTGTCTCCGTAATCCAATAGGACTCGGCGCATTGTCCTCGCAAGCACTGTATAGGGAAATTCGCTTTTTACGCTGTGCATATGTGTTTTCACCAAAGCGGCGTCGGAACATCTTTCCGCCGCAGAAAGAAAATCACTTTCCTTATAAATTACAAAATATCCGCTGCGCTGACGTGCTTCTACATATCCCTCATCGCAAAGCAGGGCGTATGCCTGTTCCACCGGTATCACGCTGACGCAGGATTCCTCTGCTAAAATCCGTTTGGACGGCAGCTTGCTGCCGTAGCTGTACGCACCGGAAACAATGTCCTTTTTCAGTTGCTCATATAGCTGTAAATATGCCGTTTTACGAATATTTTTATCTACATAATATTTCATCTGATTATATAAATTGCTCCTGTTTTGGATATGTATTTATGATCAGATTTATTATACTATATTGGCAACAATTTGTAAAGGAGCATACAAACATGGAAAAAACAAGATATGAACTGAACAAAGAACTTGCGCAAATGCTTAAGGGCGGCGTAATCATGGACGTTACCACCCCGGAGCAGGCGAAAATTGCAGAAGCAGCAGGCGCCTGTGCCGTTATGGCACTGGAACGCATTCCCGCCGATATCCGGGCAGCAGGCGGTGTTTCCCGGATGAGCGATCCGAAAATGATCAAAGGCATTCAGAATGCCGTTACGATTCCCGTTATGGCAAAGTGCCGCATCGGACATTTTGCAGAAGCCCAGATTTTGCAGGCAATTGAAATTGACTATATTGATGAAAGCGAGGTGCTTTCCCCAGCTGATGATAAATACCATATTGACAAAACGAAATTTGCCGTTCCTTTTGTCTGCGGTGCAAAGGATCTGGGAGAAGCGCTGCGTCGGATCAATGAAGGCGCGTCCATGATCCGCACCAAAGGCGAGCCGGGAACCGGCGATGTAGTCCAGGCGGTGCGCCACATGCGGATGATGCAGTCGGAAATCCGCAGAATTGGCTCTCTTTCCGAAGATGAACTTTTTGATACGGCAAAACAGCTGCAAGTGCCATATGATTTAGTGCTTTACGTGCATGAGCACAAAAAACTGCCGGTGGTCAACTTTGCGGCAGGAGGCGTTGCCACACCGGCAGACGCAGCGATGATGATGCAGCTTGGTGCCGAGGGAGTATTTGTAGGATCCGGGATTTTCAAATCCGGCAATCCCCAGAAGCGTGCCGCCGCAATCGTTAAGGCGGTTACCAATTACAATGACGCAGGTCTGTTAGCCCAGCTTTCGGAAGATTTGGGAGAAGCAATGGTCGGCATCAATGAACAGGAAATCAAGCTTTTAATGGCTGAACGGGGAAAATAAAAAAAGATATGACAAAGCATATAAAAATCGGAATTCTGGCATTGCAAGGTGCTTTTGCCGAACATGCCGCTATGCTGAACCGGCTCGGCGTGCAGCATTTTGAGATCCGGCAGCGTAGGGATTTAGAGACAGATTTTGACGGACTAATCCTTCCGGGCGGAGAAAGCACCGTCATGATAAAGCTACTGCATGAATTGGATTTATACGAACCGATTATGCAAAAAATACGAGAAGGATTTCCTGTACTGGGCACCTGCGCCGGGCTCCTTCTCCTTGCAAAACAAATACATGGCGGTAAGCCTTGCTTTGCTTCTATGGATATCACTGCCCGGCGCAACGCTTACGGACGGCAGCTTGGAAGCTTCTTTGCGTATGAGCAGTTTGCCGGTGCCAAAACGGTTCCAATGACCTTCATTCGTGCACCCTATATTGAAGAAGTGGGAAAAGATGTTGCAATTTTAGCATCCGTCGACGGAAAAATTGCAGCAGCCCGGCAAGATTGCCAGCTTGTCACTGCCTTTCATCCGGAGCTGAGCGACGATACAACTGTGCATTCGTATTTTCTGGAAATGATCCGTTAACAGATAAACAAAAAAGCCCCCAGTAAAGGGGGACTTGCAAAACGCCCCTAAGCCTCCCCTGTGTAAGGGGAGGTGGGTTTTGCGCAGCA
>CANTEM010000100.1 GCA_947652805.1 uncultured Clostridia bacterium
AATTGGACAAATACAGTGGGGCAAACATGACAAACCGGGATAGCTATGCTATAATAATCAAGCGCGTGGCGGAATAGCTCAGCTGGCTAGAGCAATCGGTTCATACCCGATAGGTCGTGGGTTCAAGTCCAACTTCCGCTACCACGGCCCGTTGGTCAAGCGGTCAAGACACCGCCCTTTCACGGCGGTAACGGGGGTTCGATTCCCCCACGGGTCACCAGTGGAAAAGTCACCGCAAGAAAAAACGCACTTAGGTGCGTTTTTTCTTTTTGAATTTACCAATGTAAAATGTAGAAATTATGCGTTGCTGTTGCAATACATTCGGGAATATGGTACAATAATAAGGAATGAATGCAGGAAACATATTGCAGTCTGTCATATTTTGAAAATGATATTCCCTTTGCGGATGCGAAAGGAACCGATATGTATAAAATAGTTTATAAAAAGAATTTAAATCAAGCTGTCACCATGATGGATATTGAAGCGCCTTTGGTTGCAAAAAAAGCGCAGCCGGGGCAATTTATCATTCTGCGTGTGGACGAGGACGGGGAACGAATTCCCTTAACGATTGCCGGATATGACCGAGATAAGGGAACGATCCGGATCATCTTTCAGATTGTAGGATCAACCACAGCAAAGCTGAACCGGAAAAATGTTGGTGAGTTCTTGCCTGACTTTGTAGGTCCTTTAGGTACGCCTACCCATACGGAAGGACTGAAAAAAGTTTGTATCGTCGGCGGCGGTGTAGGGTGCGCAATTGCTCTTCCCGTGGCACAGAAGCTTCACACTATGGGCTGTGAGGTGCATGCAATTATTGGATTCCGAAATAAGGATTTGTTGATTTTAGAGGATGAATTTCGGACTGCCTCCGATAAACTTACGATTATGACGGACGACGGATCTTATGGAAATCAGGGTGTTGTAACTGCCCCGCTGAAAGAGGCAATCGAAGCGGGAGAAAACTATGACCAGGTTATCGCCATCGGCCCGCTGATTATGATGAAGTTTGTCGTGGCTACCACCAAGCCCTACGGTGTAAAAACTATAGTGTCTATGAATCCGATTATGATTGACGGCACAGGCATGTGCGGCGGCTGCCGTCTTACCGTAGGCGGTGAAACAAAATTTGCCTGTGTGGATGGTCCCGATTTTGACGGATTTGCCGTAGATTTTGACGAAGCGATGCAGCGCGGCGCAATTTATCGGGATTTTGAAAAGCATGCGTATGAAAAAACATGCAACTTATTTTCAAAGGAGGTTGAGTGATTTGGCAGCAAATATGAATCCGAAGAAAAATCCGATGCCGTCTCAGCCTCCCAAGATTCGTGCACGGAACTTTCAGGAAGTAGCTACCGGATATACAAAAGACATCGCTATGGATGAGGCAATGCGCTGTCTGGGATGTAAGCACATGCCCTGCGTGTCCGGCTGCCCAGTAAATATACATATTCCTGCTTTTATAGCCAAAATTAAAGAAGGGGAATTTGAAGAAGCCTATCAGATTATTGCCCAGTCCTCCAGCCTGCCTGCTGTTTGCGGACGGGTCTGTCCTCAGGAAAATCAGTGTGAAAAGCACTGTGTACGCGGTATTAAAGGGGAACCTGTGGGAATCGGTCGCCTGGAGCGGTTTGTAGCCGATTGGCACAATACATATGTGCAGGAGCCGCCTGTACGTCCCGAACCCAACGGATATAAAGTGGCTGTGATCGGTGCCGGCCCCGCAGGACTTGCCTGTGCAGGGGACCTTGCGAAAAAAGGATATCAGGTTACGATTTTTGAGGCGCTTCACATGCCCGGCGGCGTTTTGGTATACGGGATTCCGGAATTCCGGCTTCCCAAGTCGATTGTGCGCAAGGAAGTGGATACGCTGCGTGCATTGGGTGTGGATATTCAAACCAATGTTGTTGTAGGGAAAACCATTACAACAGATGAGCTTCTCCATGAAATGGGATATGACGCGGTATTTATTGGTAGCGGGGCAGGGCTTCCCAGATTTATGGGAATTCCCGGAGAATTTTTGAAAGGCGTGTATTCTGCCAATGAATATCTTACACGCAGTAATCTGATGCGAGCATATCAGGAAAATTCCGATACGCCGATTATGCAGGCGAAGCGTGTTGCCGTTGTCGGCGGCGGAAATGTGGCAATGGATGCGGCGCGTACTGCCTTGCGGCTTGGCGCAGAAAAAGTATACATTGTGTATCGCCGATCTATGGAAGAGATTCCTGCGCGCCATGAAGAAGTGGAGCATGCTATGGAAGAGGGCGTTGAAATGCTCCTTCTTACCAATCCTACAGAAATCTTAGGGTATAACAACCCCGAAGACAAGCGGGATCCGAAAAATGGATTTGTAACGGGGCTGCGGTGTGTAAAAATGGAATTGGGCGAACCGGATGAGCGTGGAAGACGTGCTCCTATAGAAATTCCCGATTCGGAAATCACCGTGGATGTGGATGCGGTCATTATGGCGATCGGTACATCTCCCAATCCGCTGATTAAGAACACGACTAAGGGATTGGAAGTCAATAGGCGGGGCGGTATTGTTGTTACAGAAGAGACAGGCGCTACCTCTATGGAACGCGTATATGCCGGCGGTGATACCGTAACCGGTGCGGCTACGGTAATTCTGGCAATGGGCGCCGGAAAAACTGCGGCAACCGCCATTGACGCGTACTTGCAGGAACAGGAAAACGAGTAAAAAGGAAGCAAAGATTTGGAAACAGAAGTATTTTCTGCCGACGTATCGGAAATGAATACCCTCGGAAACGGGATTTTTAAGCAGGACGGCTGTGTTATATTTTGTACCGGCGCTGTAGACGGAGATCGGATTCAAGCCCGTATTACAAGCAGTCGGAAAAATTATAAGATTGCAGAAATGGTATCCTGCGATAGTGCATCTGTGCATCGGTGCGAGCCGGCGTGTTCTCTTTTCGGAACATGCGGCGGCTGCACCTTGCAGCATATTACCTACGATCACGAGACACAGATTAAAAAAGCTTCTGTTGAAGCAGCGCTCCGTCGTGCGGGACTTGGAAAGTTTCCTGTAGAGGAGATTTTGACAGCAGACCCGGTGCGGTACCGGAATAAGGCAGTCTATCATTTTTCTGAGGAGGGAAGCATTTCCTTTTTGCAGGAAGCCTCCGACCGGTATGTTTCGGTGGCGGATTGTCAGCTTTGCCCTTCGCTTTTCACAGAGATTGCAAGAGATACAGAATCCTTTTTTTTAGACAAGAAAACGAAGCCGGTGTATCTTTATATCCGGGGAAATCGGGATTTGAATCAGTTTTGCGTCGTAATAGGAAAGGGTGAACAGTCTATTAGGGCGGAGTTAGAAGCCTTTGCCGAAAGGATCCGTGAGAAATATCCCCAGGCGGTGGGCGTTCTTGCAGGAAACGGCAGACATCCGGAAGAAAAAGGCGCAAATTTGCAGGTCATAAAAGGGCGTGACTATATTGAAGAGTCTTTTCTCGGACTTTCACTCAAAGTTACCGCATCTTCTTTCTTTCAGGTAAATACAGCCGCTGCTGAACTTTTGTGCAGAAAAGCAGTGGAGTTTATCAATCCGGTACCGGATGAATACGGGGTGGATCTTTATTGCGGTACAGGAATATTTGGCATGGCGATTGCAAAGCTGCATCCGGATGTGTTTGTAACAGGTGTGGAGATCAATAAAAACGCGGTTGCCGATGCGAAAGAGAATGCCGCGGCAAACGGGCTTACCAACGTGGGATTTTTCTGCGGGGACAGTGCGGATTTTGCAAAAAATACATATGGTTCTATTGATTTTGCGCTGATTGATCCTCCCCGGGCAGGGTGCTCGGATAAAATGGTGCAGGCGCTCTGTAAGCTGAAGCCGAAAAAAATAGTATATGTTTCCTGCGACCCGGGAACCCTTGGCAGGGATTTGAAAAAACTGCTGGAAAAGGATTATAAGCTGGAAAAGGTTGCAGCGTGCGATCTGTTCCCCCGCACGAAGCATGTGGAAGCGGTGGCTCTTTTGTCGAACGTATGATGCGTCACTGTAAATTGCAAGTTGAAAAGGCGGTGCATTATGAAAAAGTGGATTGCTATTCTTTTGGCCGTGCTTATCGTGCTTATAGCAGCAGTAGTATATTTGGGCTTTTGTGTTGGGTATAAGACGATTTACTACCGTATGTACAAAGAGGACAGAATTACGGGACAGATAACAGTCGATATAGATGGGCAGGCTGTAGTGTTTGATGAGGAACGCACAAGAGGGCACTGGAACTGTAAGGGCGATTTTTCTTTAGGGGATCATGAAGCGAATGTATCCTTGAAGGCTGGAGATTATGGACCTTATGCTTTTGATATGTATATAGTCGGCATGGATCAGCCCCTGCAATTTTCTACTTACCAGTATAACTGGTGGAATGTTAAGACATTTCGCATAGATATTGCTGTAGATAACGCTGAAAAAACGGCGCATGTCAGATGTTTTACTACAAACATAAATGAAAAAGGAAATATCTATAAAAACGAAAGCACATCGGAGCTGGAACTGGCGGAT
>CANTEM010000101.1 GCA_947652805.1 uncultured Clostridia bacterium
GTGATATGCAGGGTGTCACTGTTCAGATCTCCGACCACATGAATATAGCTGGAGATCCCTGTGCCGTTTTCGTAATACTTTTTTCCGTTTGACATGCCGCCTGTGGAGAACCACCGGAAACGGTCACCTTTTTTCTCGATCTTGTTGCCGTCCGGTTTGGTAATGGTTTTCGGCGGCGGCTCGTCCAATCGGATCTGCAAACCTTGAATCTGACTGTCTTTGCTGCATACAGGGATCAGAATACCGCTGTAACGGCAGTTTGCCATTTCCCAGCGTAGGTTTTTCGTGTAGAAACCCGGAATGCCGGCTAAATCAAACCGGGCGGACAACCGTCGCACCATATCCTGCCGCTGTTTCCAGTTGGTCGGAATACTGCGGTACATATTGCCCCGGATGATCGCATCGGACAATCCGCGTTCCAACAGATTGCGATAGTGCTTTTCTTCCAAGCGAAGCATAGAGAGCATTTCCAGATAGATTTGGCTGCGCTCATGCAGAGGGCGGATCGGTTCCGGCACATAGGACTTCTCCTGATAGACTGGGGCTCCGGTATGTACCTGCGGATGGTTCAGCAGTTCGGCAAAGGCTTCTTTGGTCGTCATACGCCGCCTGCCGGGATTGAGATCTGCGTACAGCGTAACCGCATTTCCTCCGGTGCCACAATTGTGGCACCAGAAGGTTGCGTTTTCTGGATTTCGGGACAGATACATCCGGTATTTGTAATCGCCGCAGTATGGACACCTCGCCTGCACCTCGTCGTTGCCGAGGGAACCGGGCTTAATGTCCAAGCCGCAGAGTACGGCCGTATCTACGACGTCGATATACACATACTTTTGTTCCGCCATCCGTCAGCTCGCTTTCTTGAGTTCCTGCACAGGCTGGCGTAATACTTCCGCATTGTTTCGGAACTGTACTGTAAGCGGCTGTCCCTTCACAAAACGCAGAAGTAGCGTCTGCGACGGCATGGAAACAGGATTAAATGCCGCAATGCTCTCCGTGTTGTCCACACATACCGGGCAGTCAAGCCCGGTGATCTTTCGTAGCATCGCTGTAATTTCGATTCCAGCCAGCGTCTTTTCTGATAGAGAGAGCGTGGTGTAGTCCCTGTCCTTATAAGTGAACTTGAACACGCCTGCGACTTCTCCCGTACTGCGTATTACATCAAACAGCTTGATCTTCACATTAGGCATTTGCAGGTCAGAAACGGCAATCTCCGTACGTTTGTAGGCAAACTCGCCTAAAGCACCCAGAATATTTCGATATTTCGAAATCTGCTCCTTATAAATCTCCTGCTGGGTATAGGCGTTTTTCAGATTTTGTTCATCCGCCATATCCTCAATCGCCTGAATCTGCGCTTTGATTCCGGTCAACTCCGCCGACAGGCAGGTAAGCTTGGAATATTCGTTTTCATCCAGATTGCCGTATTTCTGCATTTTCTCGATCTGCTCCAGCGCCAAACGAAGCTCCGTTCGTTTGGCGACGCCGTTTTTCTGCGCTTCCAACTCTTCCAGCTCGTCCGTCAGTTTTTGAATGTCCTCTGCTTGGAACTGCTCAAACACCGCTTTAGATTTTGCCTCCAGCTCCGCAATTTCACGCCCCTGATCCATCAGTTCATGTCCGCGGGCCGCCATAGTTTTCAACTTTGTCATCATGCCGTTTCGCACTTCCGGCAGATTCTGCTCAGTGACACGCGTAAAACAGGTCGGGCACTGTGTCCCGGGTTTTAAACCTTTGATCCGTTCCGCCAGCGCATTATACCGTCCGGACAGCACCTTGATCTCCGTCGCGTTTTCTGTCTGCTGCTTTGTGTACTTGGATTCATAGGTTTTTCGCTTGGTTTCCTCCAGCTTTGCGCGCAGCAGCGCGGCGCCGTTGTCTTCCGTGTCCGATTCCGCCGACAGCTTGGAAAGCAGCATATCCCGCTGGATTGCCAGATCCTCCCGTTCAATGCCTGCAAACTGCTTGTCGGTTAAGGCTTTTATCTTTACCTCCACCTCAGATTTTTCCCGATAGAGCTTTGTCAGTTTTTCTTCTGCAGTTTTCTGCGCTTCCGTCATGGATTCAATATGTCCCTGTAAAACAGTGGCCTGCATCTGGGTTTGACGGATCGCCTCGCGGTAGTTCTTCATCAGCACGTCCGGCGCGGCATTGTTCAGATCTATACCGTCCAAATACTCCCGATATCCCTGATCCAGATGCTCCAGCACAGTTTCTGAAGACACCGGCTGTAAATGCTTTAGGATCAGGGCGCGTCCTTTTTCTCCGAGTCGTTCTGTCAGATAGAGCGGATTGAACATAGAGAGAAAGGTTTCCTTATCACAAAGCATACGGTCGATATCGGTCTGACGAACGGTATAGGAATCTAATAAAAGCGCGGTTTTGTCGCCATTTCGGTTGCGGATCAGCGTGTGCGCTTTTCCGTTTTGATCGGTAAAGTCAAGCTGTACCTGCGTGCCGGCGGCACTTTCGTTCATAAGACGGTCAATCTTCTGCTCGCCATAATAATTGACGCCGTACAGCGCATAAGCAACGCCATGCGCCATTGTAGTTTTGCCACTTCCATTATGACCGGTGATATAGCTGATATCGCCAAAGGAATAGTGTTCCGGCTTTTTGTGATTGCGAAAATCGGTAAAGGTCATACCGGTGATTTTTATAGTTGTAATCTGCTTCATAATCGCACCTCTTAGTTCCACAGTAATTGTTCGCTGAAATTCAATTCTTGTAGTTCTGCTGGTGCAGATGTCGTAGCTGCAAGGCTGAGCATTTCCTTATATGACTGTGTATCGGGACGAAGCAGGGTATATTCCCAAAGTTGCCCGTCAAACTCCCCTACAAGCTGCCAACGGCTGAAACCGGACACCTGTATCTCTGTGCGCATAATATTGTAAAGGATATAGCCGTCGGAGATCCGGTATGGAAAGGTGTTTCGGAATTTCTCAAGCGTCTCACACTTTTTGCGCAGAAGCTCGGTGTCGGATTTCGGCGCTTCTTCCTGCGTAGGAGTGGAGTGTGCGGACATCCTTTCTTTCAGTTCCTCTGCCTGTGCCTGAAGCTTTTTCAGTTTTTGCTCTGTCTCTTTCAGTTCTGCATCCTTTTTCTTTAACAGATCCCCGTTCAGATGTTCGGCGATGCGTTCATAAGCGTTTGATGTCAGTATCAGTATCACGCACAAACCGGCGATCAAAAACATGAAGAAGCTGTATTTCGTCATATAGGGCAGATGGCTTTCCTGAATCAGTATTCCGGCAAGCACTGCCAGAAGGCATATGGAGAGAACAGAAGCAAGAAACAGAATTTTAGTTTTCGGGGTTTTCATCATTTGGTAAGTCCTTTCATTATATATTTTTTATGACCGACAGAGCCCTTACGTCACGCGGACAATCAGGCTCGCTATATTGCAATATGATTTTAGGGTTACGCCGCCATCTGATAGCTCTCAACGATATTGTAATTGCCTACAATCGGTGAGTTCTTTTTCGTGACCTTCAGATTACGCAAGCTTTGTCCGGTTTTTAGAGGCGCTTCACCGCGTATGTAACCGGAAAAGGATTTGCCTGTGGGATTTTGTAGGGTAATCAGCGTTTGCGCGCCGCTGCCGCCTTTGGACACCTGCACATCGGTGATCCTCCAGGAATCTTCCTGTGCGGTAGTGTTCTGTGCATGGAACCGGCTTTGATTTTCCGGCGGAGTATGCGCTGCAGATATTTCCGAAGTATTCACTGTGTTTTGTACGGGCGTACTCTGCGGTACTAACGCCGGTTTTGTTTCGCCGGACGGTTTCCCTGCGGCAAGATACTGACCTACAAACCGGTTATATTGCTTCGCCAATATAGGCAATTGCTCGTCCGGAATGTATTTCCCGTTCTTTATGGGAATCCAGATGTCGGTCAGGTTGTAGAGATACCGTCCGATCCCCCACATGGAGGCAGCCCGCTTAAAAGCGTTGGAAAGACCGCCCTTGATGGGTTCGATATCCGTGCAGCCGGCTCCGTCGCTTTTGGTGATCCACTCTCCACGGTCAGCATAGAAAATGCTGATCTCGCAGATATGGGTGGTAGAACCGTTGTCCTTTCCGGGAACCGTACACAGCCGGTTTTGCCAATTCTCACGCCCGAGTACATCGTCAAGCCGTTTTTGGATCGCGCGGGAATCGACAAACGCCGCCACCTGTCCCTTTGTTTTGTCTTTGGTTGCGCGAAGCACGCGCCATTGGATTTCCGATGCGGCGAAGGGATATTCCAAAGCCGCCATTTCTCTTTCTGTCATGCAGATACCTCCATTGTTAAATAAAGTTTTTCAGTGTTGTATTTGTGCATATCTTCCAGCCAGCATTTAAAGAAGGAGGAATCGATATTCTT
>CANTEM010000102.1 GCA_947652805.1 uncultured Clostridia bacterium
CAATCTTCTCTGCCGTAATCCTGACATTATTCATAAGCCCAATCCACTTCATCTTCTTTTACACCGTCAATAGTGGAGATTTCGTGAAGCACGCCATCGATTTTGATACTTGTAACAGCGACGCCGGGGAGGGAACTGAGCAGAACGCGGCGCAGGGAGTTACCCAAAGTGATACCGTAGCCTCTTTCCAGAGGATCGACCACAAAAGTTCCCGATTCTCCTGTCTCGCTCATATTCAGCGTCATGATATTCGGCTTTTCTATTTCGATCATTGTAACAACCTCCTATTATTTAATTCGTTGATCCTTTTGCGCCCCATCATACAGGGCAGGAACGCTGCTGCAATACACGCGCGGCGCACCGGAGCTGCCTTGACTCCTGCTTTTTTCTGCCGTTTGCTTTCTTGCAGCATGGCAGGTTATTACTTAGAGTAAAGCTCGATAATCAGCTGCTCGTTGAAGTCAAAGTCAACATCGTCACGGGCAGGCATTGCGATCACCTTCGCGCTTACTGCATCCTTGTTCAGATCCAGCCACTTGGGTGCGGTTACGTTTGCCATGTCCTCTATGAGTCCCTTGAACTTCTCGCTGGAACGGCTCTTTTCACGCAGCTCGATCACGTCGCCCACCTTGAGGATAATGGACGGAATATCCGCCTTCTTACCGTTCAGGGTAAAGTGACCGTGACGAACCAGCTGTCTTGCTTCCTTACGGCTGGAAGCCAGACCCATTCTGTATACTGCGTTGTCATAACGGCTTTCCAGAATGGACAAGAGGTTTTCGCCGGCGATACCGCTCTTTTTATCCGCTTTTACATAGTATTTCTTGAACTGCTTTTCCTGTACGCCATAGTACCGGCGGGCAGTCTGCTTTTCCCGCAGCTGCATACCGTATTCCTTAACAGTTTTACGGCCTGCACCATGCTGACCGGGAACGGTTGCACGTCTGGATACGGCGCATTTATCGGAGAGACAACGGTCTCCCTTCAGGAACAGTTTTTTTCCTTCTCTGCGGCAGAGCTTGCAGGAAGGTCCTGTATATCTTGCCATTAAATTCTTCCTCCTTACAGATTATACACGGCGGCGCTTCGGAGGGCGGCAACCGTTATGAGGGATCGGGGTTACGTCTTTGATCAGGGTAATGTTCAAACCGGTTGTCTGCAATGCGCGGATTGCTGCTTCCCGTCCGCTTCCCGGACCCTTTACGTATACCTCTACCGTTTTCATTCCATGCTCCATAGCCAGCTTTGCAGCAGTTTCCGCTGCGGTCTGTGCTGCATACGGGGTGGATTTTCTGGATCCTTTGAAGCCCATTTCACCGGCAGACGCCCAGGAAATTGCATTTCCGTGCAGGTCTGTGATGGTGATGATCGTATTGTTGAAGCTGGAGCGGATATGTGCGGCCCCGCTTTCAATGTTTTTACGGTCGCGGCGCTTCTTGATTGTTTTCTTTACATTTGCCATGAAATCAGCTCACTCCTTTACTTCTTCTTATTGGCGATGGTCTTTGCCGGACCCTTTCTGGTTCTTGCATTGGTTTTTGTCCGCTGTCCGCGTACGGGAAGGCCTTTTCTGTGCCGGATGCCGCGGTAGCAGTTGATTTCTACCAGACGCTTGATGTTCAGTGCAACCTCACGGCGAAGTTCACCTTCTACTGTGTAGTTGTTTTCGATTTCATCACGCAGCTTTGCAACTTCTTCCTCAGTCAGGTCCTTTGCGCGTGTGTCGGGGTTGATGCCGGTTTTTGCAAGAATATCCTTGGAGCTTTTCAGTCCGATTCCGTAGATATAAGTCAGTGCAATCTCAACACGCTTCTGGTTGGGGATATCAACACCTGATATACGAGCCATAGCTTTTTTCACCTCTTTCGGGTTTGATTGGTTCGGTGCCCCGCAGGGCGCTCTCTTTATGGGCGCTTAGCCCTGTCTCTGCTTGTGCTTGGGGTTTTCGCAAATGACCATTACGCGGCCATGTCTTTTAATGATTTTGCACTTTTCGCAGATCTTTTTTACAGAAGGTTTTACTTTCACAGTAACAACCGCCTTTCTTTGATTTGCCGATTTGCGTTTACTTCGTACGCCATGTAATTCTGCCCTTGGTGGGATCGTAGATGGATACCTCCACCGTTACCTTGTCCCCAGGCAAAATTTTGATATAGTTCATGCGCAGCTTCCCGGAAATGTGTGCGGTCACAATCATTTCATTGGGCAGCTTTACCTTGAAGGTTGCGTTTGGCAGCGCCTCAACAACAACGCCTTCAAATTCGATTACATCATCTTTTGGCATAAATAAAAGTCCATACCTTTCTCAGGCTTTTTGCCGGTTTTCGCTGTGCGAAATGTCTTTCATCTACCATTTTGCGCTGACTTATGCTGGAGTCTCCTCATGATTTTTATGCCTGCGTTTCAAAATCCTGCAGATAGGCGAGCAATGCATCGTTCGTGTCCCAATAGGGGGAAGCCTGCGCTGTCCCCTGCTGGAGCACCGCAAGGTGCCGCAGATTTTTTTTCTTTGGCTTTTCCAGCGTATGGAGTCTGCCGTTGGCGATGAGCGCCCGACCGTCCTCTGTTACGCCGACGATTACATACAGCCTGTATCTGTCCCGGCCTGTTTTGCTTTGGACCACCGCTCCGATACACATGGATCAGTCCACCTTTGTCAGGAGCAGGACTCCCTCGTCGGTGATTGCCACCGTGTGCTCATAATGAGCGGACAGCTTCCCGTCAGCAGTGATCACAGTCCAGCCGTCCGGCTGGTCGATCACTCCGCCGATGCCAGCATTCACCATTGGTTCAATGGCGATGACCATGCCCCGGCTGATCCGGGGACCGCGTCCGGCGGTTCCGTAATTGGGGACGTTGGGATCTTCGTGAAGATCCTTGCCCACGCCGTGCCCTACGTATTTCCGGACAACGGAAAATCCTGCGTCGGACACACACCCGTTTACTGCGGCGCCGATGTCGCCGATCCGGGCGTGCTCCTGTTCTGCGGCGCGGACACCGCAGAAGAAGGACTCTTTTGTCACGTCAATGAGTCGCTGGGCTTCGCTGCTGATTTTTCCTACGGGAAAGGTATTTGCGCTGTCTCCGTGGAAGCCGTCGATATAGGCGCCCACGTCGATTTTCACAATATCCCCTTCCTCCAGGTACCGCTTCGCGGACGGAATGCCGTGGATGACTTCCTCATTGATGCTGATACATGCGCTGCCGGGGAATCCGCCGTATCCCAGGAAGGAAGGACGAGCGCCGCACTTTTCGATATAAGACCGGATGATCTTATCCAGTGCTGCGGTTGTGACCCCTTCCCGTACTGCTTCGCCGGCAAGCGCCAGTGCTTCGCCGGTAATTCTGCCGGCGCGCTGCATCTTTTTGATTTGTTCAGGATTTTTAATAAAAATCATGATAGTACCTTTTTTACTTCCATCCCCTCAGTCCGCAAGTGCGGCAAGTGTGAGGGCGGTGGTATCTGCGATTTGCTCCTGTCCGTGGACGATTTTCAAAATACCCTTGCCGGCATAGTAATCCTTCAGGGGTTCCGTCATACTGTGGTAGGTAGCCAAGCGGCTTGCCACAACGGACGGCTCATCGTCGCTGCGGATGGTGAGCTTGCCTCCGCAGGGGCACATGTCCCCTGCCGGAGAAGGGTTATACTCCACATGGAAGGTGGCGCCACAGGTTTTGCAAACGCGCCTGCCTCCCATTCGCTTCTGGATCTTTTCGTCAGATACTTCAATGCTGATCACGTCGGTGATCGCAACACCCATTTTCTCCAGCGCCTGGGCTTGGGGAACTGTACGAGGGAACCCGTCCAGTATAAAGCCGCCGGCACAGTCGGGCTCTGCGAGCCGTTCCCGGATCATGCCGATCACCACTTCATCGGGCACCAGCGCACCGGTGTCGCTGAATTGTTTGGCACTCACGCCAAGGGGCGTCTGGGCAGCGATGGCTTCCCGGATCAGTGCTCCGGTGGATATCGATGGGATGTGAAACTTTTCTGATATGACGCCCGCCTGGGTTCCTTTGCCGGCACCCGGCGCGCCAAGAAGGATCAGCTTAATGGTTTTCATGTTGTACCATGCCTTTTCTGCCTGAAAGAAGCAACCTGTCTGATTGCCCCCTCAGACCGTCATTCTTCTTACTCCAAAAATCCTTTGTAGTGGCGCATGGTCATCTGGCCTTCGATTTCCCGTGCGGTTTCAATGATTACGCCGACGATAATGATGATGGAAGATCCGCCGAATGCGAGACCTGCCATTTTTCCGCCGGACGCCAGATTGAGAATCATGGGGAATACAGCGATAAAGCCAAGGAAGATTGCACCAATCAGTGTGATTCTGTTCAGAACACGTTTGATATAATCAGA
>CANTEM010000103.1 GCA_947652805.1 uncultured Clostridia bacterium
AACAGGATTTTTCTTGGCATACCTCAGCAGGCGCATATATTGATTTGTACAATAGTTTAAGCGCATCACAGAAAGGATAAATTTCCTATGAACGATACCTCAAGTGTACTTGCAGTGAAAAACGATATTGTAAAAAAGCTGTCCCGGTATTTTGGCTGTTCCCCAAGAGAAGCTACCCCCGAACAGGCATACAAGGCAGCTGCCATTACTGTTTTGCACATCCTCACAGAAAAAAGACAGGCTTTTAAAGAAAAAACAAACCGCCAAGGCGCGAAAAAAGTCTATTATCTGTGCATGGAATTTCTTGTAGGCAGATCTCTGAAAACCAATCTGGCAAATCTGGGTCTGACAGACGCTTACAGAGAGGCGCTGGCAGAACTGGGCTTCGATCTGGAACAGCTGTACGAATGTGAACCGGACGCGGGACTGGGCAATGGCGGACTCGGCAGACTTGCCGCCTGCTTTATGGACTCCCTTTCGGAGCTTGCATATCCTGCCACCGGATTTTCCATTTGCTATGAATACGGACTGTTTCAGCAGCGTATTGTAGACGGAATTCAGGTGGAACTGCCGGACAACTGGCTGCCCGGAGGCGGCGTATGGTTAGCTCCCCGGACGGACCGGGTGTTCCGGGTACGGTTCGGAGGTAAAATCCGGGAAATCTGGGATAGCGGACGACTGGAAATCGCCTATGACAACTGCGAGGAAATTGAAGCGGTTCCCTACGATATGATGATCAGCGGCGCGGACAGCGAGGGCGTCAGTCAGCTGCGCCTGTGGAAAGCAAGAGACTTTTCTCACTTCAATATGGGACTTTTCTCCCAGGGAGAATATTCCCGGGCACTGGAACCCAGCGTCAATGCGGAAATCATCTGCAAGGTGCTGTATCCTTCCGACAACCACTATGAGGGCAAACTGCTTCGGCTTACCCAGCAATACTTTCTGGTTTCCGCTTCCTGTCAGAATATTATCCGGGATCATATTGCCGTTTACGGCAGTCTGGACAATTTCAGCGATAAAGTAGCTATTCATATAAATGACACCCACCCTGCACTTTGTATTCCCGAACTGATGCGGATTTTTCTGGATGAATACAGCTACAGCTGGGAAGCCGCATGGGATATGGTAAAACGCACGGTAACCTATACCAATCACACCGTTTTGCCGGAAGCACTGGAAACCTGGAACGAGGATCTGCTGGCGCTCCGGCTGCCCAGAATCCACCAGATTCTGAAAGAACTGAACGAACGCTTCTGCAAAGAAATGTGGGAATACTTCCCCGGCGACTGGAACCGGATTTCCGAAATGGCGATTCTTTCCGATGGCACAGTACGCATGGCGAATCTGGCAGTCATCGCCTCCGCCAAAGTCAATGGGGTTTCCAAAATCCATTCCGATATCATCAAAACCGGTATATTTAAAAACTTCTATAAAATCTGGCCGGATAAATTTGAAAATGTGACCAACGGTATCGCCCACCGCCGCTGGCTTTGCTATGCAAACCCCTCGCTGGATCATCTGATCGAGGAATGCATCGGCGACTCCTTCCGGAAAACGCCCACAGAGCTGACCCGCCTGCGGGAATTCTCCAACGACAGAGAGGTTTTACGCCGTCTTGGGGAAATCAAAGCGGAAAACAAAAAACGCCTTGCCAAAAAAATATTTGACAAGACCGGTATGGTGCTGAATACCGATTCCGTTTTTGATGTGCAGATCAAACGGCTTCACGAATACAAGCGGCAGCTTCTGAACGCGCTGAATATTATCGGAACACTGTTGGATTTGCAGGATAATCCCAATGCAGATATTCTGCCCCACACCTATATATTCGGCGCAAAAGCCGCGCCCGGATACCGGATGGCAAAGGAAATCATCCGCCTGATCTGGTGTCTGGGAGAAGAAATCTCCTGGGACAGCAGAATCAGCGAGAAATTACAGGTGCTGTTTGTGGAAAACTACAGTGTGACCGTTGCGGAAGCGCTGATTCCCGCGGCAGAGATATCCCAGCAGATTTCCCTTGCAGGCAAGGAAGCAAGCGGTACGGGCTGTATGAAGCTGATGATCAACGGCGCCATTACCGTAGGCACTGCCGACGGCGCCAATATAGAAATGCAGGAGCAGGCGGGACAGGAAAATATGTTCATGTTTGGACTGAGCGCAGAGGAGGCCCGGCGGCTTTGGGTCAGCGGATACCGCAGCAGCGAGTATCTTGCGGGCAATGAGCGGCTGCAGCGAATTGTCAACCGGCTGCACACCGGCTTTAACGGGGAATCCTTTTCCCACATTGCCCAGTATTTGATTTCATCTGATCCCTATATGTGTATGGCAGACTTTGAATCCTATCACAAAGCCATGCAGGAGGTGTGCGGAGCGTATCGGGATAAGGAAAACTGGAACCGGATGTCCCTGATGAATATTGCAGGTGCAGGACAGTTCGCTTCTGTGCGCAGTGTGGACGAATATGCAAAGAACATTTGGCATCTGCAAAAGATCGAGCCTGACCTATGCTGATCCGACTGTCCGACACACTATCCGCCGGAAAGCCGCTGACGATTCGCAAGTTTTCGACAAACGGAGAAAAACCACAGGACGTTTCTCTTCGCGGCGCCTTTTCAGTGGAAGAAAATATAACATGGACGGTTGCGCCAAACCGTGCCTACGGTGTGCAGAGCGTCCTTTTGCGGATTGCAGCAGACGGGGAAGCGCCCCAGGATATTCCGTTTTTTTGGCAAGAGGATGGCAGCTTCAGCCTGACCCTTTCCCTGCACGCGTTATGCGGAAATATCGACAATCGTCTGTTTTATTATCATATCCTGCTGATCCGGGGGAGTGACACCCTCTTTATCAATGCGATAGACAACGTAAACTTCTATATTTCGTCAAACGCAGAAAAAGCGTTTCGCCTGCTTGTGCACAGCGCAGATTTTACAACGCCTGCCTGGTTTCCCGGTGGGATCCTATATCATATCTTTGTGGATCGCTTCTATAAAAGCGGCAAGGTCACGGAGAAACGGAAAAACGCCCTGTACGCACCGGAGTGGCAGGGGGATATTACCCAATACGGAGCTTACCCCGGCGCTCATGTACAGAACAATGAATTTTTCGGGGGCGATCTGTGGGGGATCATAGAAAAGCTTCCCTATCTTGAGGATCTGGGCGTTACGGTTCTATATCTGAGTCCGATTTTCCAGGCATATTCCAATCACAAATATGACACCGGAGATTACGAAACGGTAGACCCCCAGTTCGGCGGAAGAGAAGCCCTGGACGATTTAATAAAAAAAGCAGCTGCACACGGGATGCGGATTATACTGGACGGGGTGTTCAATCACACCGGAGACGACAGCCTGTATTTTGACCGGTACGGCAATTACGGGGTTGGGGCTTTCGGAAACCCGAATTCACCTTACCGCGGGTGGTATCATTTTGGAAATACAGACACAGAATATGATAGCTGGTGGGGCATTAAAATCCTACCGAAACTCAATCAGGAAAATCTGGAATGCCGGAAATTCTTTACCGGGGAATCCGGGATCGGCGCACAGTATATATCCGCAGGCACCGGAGGCTGGCGGCTGGACGTGGCGGACGAATTGTCTGATACCTTCTTAGACGAATTTCGCTCCGCTGTAAAAGCAGCCGACCCGGAGGCGGTCATCATCGGTGAGGTTTGGGAAAATGCAGCAGACAAAATCGCTTATGGGAAACGGCGGCGGTATTTCCGGGGAACACAGCTGGATTCTGTGATGAATTATCCCCTGCGGGAAGGAATCCTGTCCTTTCTCCTTCATGGAGACGGAGCGGCTTTGGCACGCATCCTCACGGAGCTATACAGCAGCTATCCCAAATGTGTGTGCGACTGTCTGATGAATCTGCTGGGTACCCACGATACGGAACGGATTCTTTCCGTTCTGGGAAATGGCGGCAGTCTTGCCATGGACAATACCCGGCTTGCAAGCTATAAAATGGACAGCGCATCCCGCGCACGGGGAATCCGGCTTTTAAAAATCGCCGCCACAATACAGTTTACCGTATACGGCGTACCCTCCATATTTTATGGAGACGAAGCAGGGATAGAAGGAGGACATGATCCCTTCTGCCGAAAGCCATTCCCCTGGGGTAAGGAGGACAGCGCTCTGCTGGAGCATTACAAAACTCTTGGAAGAATCCGCAGGCATCCCATATTCACCGAAGGAGATTTTCAGGTTTTGGAGGGGTGTCAGAATTATCTGCATTTTATACGATCCCTCCACGGAGAAACGATACACGTTGCAGCCAACCTTTCAGACACCCCGCACCTGCTGGATATACCCGGTCAGGAGCTGCTGTCTGGAGAGGCATTTGGGGGAGTCATCCCA
>CANTEM010000104.1 GCA_947652805.1 uncultured Clostridia bacterium
AATAAGATATGAAAGAATTGTAAGCGAAAGAGATTTCAAGAGTATATTGGAAAGAGCGATAGAAAATGATTGTAATTCTGTTTTTGTTCTGGCTGATTCTCAGTCAGCAAATCACACTGGAAATCTGCATATTCGGACTGCTGATTACCGGGGGCGTGGCTTTGTTCATGTGCCGCCATTTGGGATACAGTCTGAAAACCGAATGGAGAATCTGGCGGTGTGCAGTGTTAGGATGTGCATATTTGCTGGTTCTGATACTGGAAATTCTGAAAGCCAACTGGACGGTAGCCGGTATTATTTTGGGACGCAAAAAGCATTACCGGCCTGCCATTGTATGCTTGGAGATTCCGCTGCGTCATCCCGTATTGCAGGCAATCTACGCCAATTCCATCACCATCACCCCTGGAACCATTACCGTGGAGCAGGAGAAAACTGCATACACAGTCCACTGTCTGGATGAAAATATGGCGCAGGGCATAGCGGACAGCACTCTGGTGAAAATTCTGCAAAAAATGGAGGGTACAAAAGCATGAGCATTGAAGCTGCATACCGCCTTTTGTTTCAAGGCACGCTGATCGTTTTGGCTGCAATGGCAGTGATCGCCCTGATCCGCACCGTCACGGGGCGGCTGACGGTAGATAAAATCATCGGCATCAATCTGATCAGCACGATTGTTGTAATTGCCATCATGATTCTGACCGTGCTGCTGCGGGAGGATTATCTTGCGGATATTGCACTGATTTACGTTATGATTTCTTTTGTAACCGTAATGCTCCTGTGCAAAATATATATCAATCTGTTTGCAGCAGGAAGCGGCAAACAGAAGAAGAAAGGACGGGAACAGCATGACGATTGAATGGATTCGTTTTTGGATTGTGGCGCTGCTCACGCTATTTGGAGTATTGACACTTTTTATTGCCATATTCGGTACCTTCCGTTTCAAATTTGCACTGAACCGGATTCATTCGGCAGCCATGGCAGACACCCTGGCGCTGATGGCATTTGCCGCCGCCCTGATTCTGGCGAGAGGCGCGTCTCCCGTAGCTCTGAAACTTCTAATGGTAGTGGGACTCCAATGGTGCACCAGCCCGGTTTCCTCTCATCTGCTCACTAAGTTTGAATATATGACGGATAAAGCCCTGGGCAAATACTGTAGTCTTCCGGATCCTGCCCCGGAGGATGCAGACACAAATTCTAAGTAAAGGTGTGGATATACGAATGCTTCGCGAACTGTTTTTATTGCTCCTGCTTGGAGGACTGGTTTTCTGCGCCATTGCCACCGCCGTTTCCAAGCGGCTGATGAAAATGATCATTGTTTATATGGCGTACAGTCTCATTATGTCTGTAATATGGCTGCTGCTGGAATCGCCAGATTTGGGAATCACAGAAGCCGCTGTCGGCGCAGGCGTGACCGGCGTGCTGTTTTATCTTGCCCTGCGCAGAATCCACCAATTTGACAAAGATGCGGCGGATCAAGACGCACAGCGCAGATCCGACAAAGAGGAGGAGTAAACCCCATGAAAAAGACCTTTCGGCAGAGACTTGCTGCCTGGCATAAAGGGGAATATGATTTTACGCTGAAAACCACAGATCATGTGGATCCCCAAATGATACACGAATATACAGGAAAAGAACACACCATACAGGCGGTAGAGAAAAAAGAACGGGCGTTCTCCGGTGCGCTGTACAATGTTTTGTGCGTGGTGTTCTGTCTGATACTCATTACCGTACTGCTTGGCGCAGCGGTATCCATTCCACCCCACGGAAGGGATACCAATCCGGCAGTCAATGAGGTTATGGACAGATATGTGGAAGAAGGTATGAAGGAAACCGGTGCGGTCAACACAGTCGCCGGCATGATTCTGGATTACCGTGCCTTCGACACACTGGGAGAATCCTTCGTATTGTTCACCGCTGTGTGCGCCGTGACCATTCTCATGAAAAATACAAAGCGCACCGCACCGGACGGCACGCCCCTGCCTATGGTCGTTGCCCCGGGGATCGTGGACTACTCCAAAGATAATATCGTAAAAACGGTCAGTCGGTTTCTGATTCCCTTTATCTTTGTATTCGGCGTGTATGTGCTGCTCAACGGACATCTTTCCCCCGGCGGAGGCTTCTCCGGCGGCGCAATTCTGGGCAGTGCGCTGATTCTTTTTTCCATGGTTTACGGAGAAGACCGGGCGGCTGCGATTTTCAGTGAACGGCTGGTAAAAGCCGTTGTGCTTGTATCCCTCAGCTTCTATGCTGTTGCAAAAAGCTATTCCTTCTTCACCGGCGCCAATCATCTCCACTCCATTATTTCCCAGGGAATACCGGGGCGCATTCTGTCCGCGGGACTGATTCTTCCTCTGAATGTGGCGGTAGGCTTTGTTGTCTGCTGCACCATGTATTCCTTTTATATGTATTTCCGGCGGGGACGCATCCAGTAATCCTCCCCCATAATCCTTTAAATAAAGAAAGGTACAGCCATGCTTACGTCTTTTGGGTCTCTGTGGGAGCATGCCGCAGAGAATTATATTGTCATCGTCTCCGCGATTTTATTTGGAATCGGCTTTACCATGCTGCTGTTTTCCCGCAACCTGCTTAAAAAAGTAGTAGGACTGAACATCATGGACACCGGCGTATATCTCTTGTTGGTGTCCATGGGATATATTGACGGGCGCAGTGCGCCGATTATTGCAGACGGCATTACCGACGCGGCAAACTACATCAATCCCATTCCCAGCGGGCTGGTGCTCACCGGTATTGTTGTATCCGTCAGCGTTACGGCAATTATGCTGTCTCTGATCGTCCGCCTGTATGAAAAATACCATTCCCTGAATCTGGACGAGATCTACGAGCTTCGGAACAAGGAGGAAAACACCTGATGCTGCAAAATTTGTTTGCCTCCGATTTTATCGAAAATTTCCCCCTGTTTGCGATCATCCTCTGTCTGCTGTGCGCCGTAATCTCCTTTGTTCTCTCCGGCAGCGGTGCGCGCCGGCTTACCTATGTTCTGGTTTCCGTAGGAATGGGGCTGAATTTTAGTGTGCTGCTGCATAGCCTTATAACCGGGGAGCGCTTCACCTATATGATGGGACATTTCCCCGCCCCCTGGGGAAACGAGATCGCCGCCGGGCTTTTGGAGCCTGCGTTTGCCCTTTTATTCGGCGTGGTCATTCTCTGCTCCGTCGCCGCCGGCAAAAGCCGCATCCTGCTGGATGTGCGCGCCGACAAGCAGAATTTCTACTATATATTGGCAGATCTGGCCCAGGTGGCAATGTTCGCCCTGTGCTACACCAACGATATTTTCACCGGATATGTGTTTATTGAAATCTGCACCCTGGCGTCTTGCGGACTGCTGATGATCCGGGAAGGGGGAAAGCCTCTGGTTGCCGCCACCCGATATATGATATTCAACCTGATCGGCTCCGGGATGTTCCTCATCGGCATCACGCTCCTGTACGGGGTAACGGGACATTTGCTGTTCCCACAGTTACAGGAGGCGGCTGCGGCGGCATGGAGCAGCGGCATGTATCATGGGGTCATGGTGGTATCCATCGGACTGACAGTGAGCGGTCTTGCGATCAAAAGCGGACTGTTTCCCTTCCATTTCTGGATGCCGGACACCTACGGTACTGCGACGCCCTCCTCCTCCGGAATTCTTTCCGGGGTGATCTCCAAGGGGTATATCTTTCTGCTGATCAAAATTATTTACCGGGTGTACGGACTGGACCTGTTCATGGAAACGGGAATCCAGAACATCCTGTTCCTGTTCGGTATTGCGGGCATGATCATCGGATCCATATCCGCGATCCGCGCCCGCACCATTACAAAAATGACCGCGTTCTCCTCCGCCGCCCAGATCGGATATATTTTCATGGGCATCGGCATGGGAACCAGAGCGGCAATGATCGCCGTATTCTTCCACATCTGCGCCCACGCGATCACAAAACCGGTGCTGTTCCTGTCGGGCGGAGCGCTGATCGACGCCTCCGAGGGCAAGCGGGATTTTCATTCCCTGCACGGTGCAGCGCACCGGAACCCGGCGGCAGGTTTTGCTTTCCTGTGCGGCTCCCTTTCCATGATCGGATTCCCGATTTTCACCGGGTTTATTTCCAAGCTGTACTTTGCCTTGTCTGCCTTTGCATTTCCCCATAAATCCATGCTGGTTCTGCTGGCCCTTGCAGTCAGCACGATTCTGAACGTAATCTATTTCATGTATGTATCGGTTATCCTGTATTCGGGGAAGGCAGATCCTGCCCGGCGCGTGGGCTTCCGGCAGCAGCGTACCTTCGTCGCCGCAGTATTTCTGCTCATTCTTGTAAACGTAGCAATCGGACTGCACTCCCAGCC
>CANTEM010000105.1 GCA_947652805.1 uncultured Clostridia bacterium
TTAATGAATTCATTTTACGATTGCAAGGGCAATTAAAAAAAATGTGCCCTCGATTTTAAAGATCGTGTTTTTGCATAAATTGAAATAAAAAAATTGTATAAAATGCCACTCATTTATGAAAGCGGGAGCGTGCCCGAGCAGCTCCCGCTTTGATTTTTATTTACCGTTCAGTCTCCATTTGGTAGACAAAACGCTTGTATGCCAGTCACCCGGCCAGCACTGATAATACACTGTCAGAATGGAACCGTCGGACAATTCAACGGAAGCAGGATAGCCCATATCCAGCTGCCCGTCAATTTCATCATTGATGCAGTAATCCTCAGTCCATGTCTCGCCGTTGTCATAGCTGACACAGGCACGTTCGCTTCTGTCCTCCGGATTACGGTCTTTTTTGAAGCCGAATCCCTGACGGCGGCTGTAGGAGCAGATCACCGCGCCGCTGGAATGTACCATCAGATGCGGAGGCGCGCCGTCTACACCGATACAAACCGGTGTGGACCAAGTTTTGCCCTTGTCATCGGAGTAAGTGGTATATACAGTAAAGTCTGGCTGCGTTTTTCTTTCATGGATACGGATCGCACCCAAAAGACGGCCGTTGGGCAACTCGACTACATGGGGCTCATGCATATTGTCCACAATGATATCGTCACCTACAGGAACAGTGCCTGTATGAGTCCATGTATAGCCATTGTCCTTACTGGTATAAACAACGATCGGATTCGGTGCCAGATACTCCGGATCCATCTGCTTGCCCATATAAACCAATGTACCGTCCTTACAAACAGAAGGTCCGTGGGGAGCGGTGAGGGGAACGCGAATCGGATCGCTCCAGGTCACGCCGTAGTCCTCAGAAACCTTTACGAAAGCACCGGAACCGTTTTTGCGATCTTCCTCGGAAAGAAGCTTCCAGCATTCGCCAAAGCCCTTGGAAATTGCTTTATCCTGCTTCGGGAACCAGTCATAGGACTGAATCGGTTCACAAAAATCCTCATAGCAAAGGGTAAACCAGCTCATGAGCATTTTTCCGTTGCCCATATAGGTGATACCTGCGTCACGGTCATCAAAATAGGAATCGTTCACCACGATCGGCGGGCACCATGTTTTTCCTTCGTCTTTGCTGATCCACATGCAGTTCTTACCTGTAGGATCTACGTGGGACATACGCATGGAAGAGGCCACTGCGTACAGAACGCCGTTCTCATCCTTGCCAACGGAAGGCCAGCCATTATACTTGAAGCAGGTTGTCGGCTTCTGACGGAACACAATACCGTGTTCCACTTCTGGTCTGAATGATTTCATACTTTTATATAACTCCTTTGGATTCACAAGGGCCCTGCCCTATTTTTACAGTATCATAAATTTGCTGAACAATTTCAGCCATCTGATTTATTTTTTCTTTCATATCCGCAGCCAGCTTCAGCTGGTTGCGGGCTCTATCCCGATTTTGCCCCGGATAATGCACCTGATAATACGTATCACCGTTTAAATAATCGGTGAGGAAGCGAATCCCTGTTTCCAAGGTCATCAGATATGCACCCATAGGAAATCCGCGAAGTTCCTCTTCGGTGATCCCGTCCCATACTTCTTCCAGATATCCGCGCACATAGGTTTTAAACATCGCAAGATCTATTTGCACCCTATCAAGATCCGTTTCGTCCTCTTTTGCACAGGATGCGCCGAAACGCACCGCTTCTCCGAAGTCATACAAAATGGAACCAGGCATGACCGTATCCAGATCAATAATGCACACGCCCTCGCCGGTATTCTTATCCATAAGAATATTACTCAGCTTTGCATCATTATGGGTTACGTGCAGTGGGATCCTGCCATCAGCAATCCGATCTGTAATATAGGAGCAGTCTGCCTGTACCGACAAAACAAAGGCAATTTCCGGCTCCATTTCCGAAGCGCGTCCCATTTTATCCTGCGCCAATACCTGTTTAAATTCTTCCAACCGTCTGACAGTATTATGAAAATCGGGGATTGTTTCGTATAATGTTTCCACCGGATAATCCGCAAGCTGCTTAAAAAAGCGTCCGAAGGCTACAGCGCTTTTATGGAACAGCTCCGGGCTGTCCGGGAAATCAAAGGAAACAACATCGTCAATTTCCAGAAATGCACGCCAATACTTTCCGTCCGGGTCTATGTAATAATCCTCCCCGGATTTTGTTTCTATCACAGTGCGCGCCATTCTGCCGGGATCTCCGCCGCTTTGCGCCGCCTTGTGGGCAATATGCCGGCTGATTCCCTTTATATTGGACATCAGCTCATGGGGATGCGAAAATATCTCCGTATTGATCCGCTGCAAAATATACTGGGGATTGCCCGCTCCGCAATCTGCAAGAAACGTATGATTGATATGCCCCGCAGAAAGCGGTTTCAAGTGAACAGGCGCAGCAGCAAACGCAAATGCCTCTGCCGCCTTATTCAGATACTTTACAGGCATATATGTACCCCTTTCTGCAACGCGCAGCAAACGGTTACAGATATTTTTTAACGATCGCCTTCATCTGATCCATCTTTTTATCCATGTCGGCAACCAGCTTCAGCTGATTGCGGGCTCTGTCCCGGTTCTGCTCCGGATAGTGGATCTGGAAATATACGTCTCCGTCCAGATAGTCGCCAAGGAACCGGATTGCAGTTTCCAGCGTCATCAGATAGGCACCCATGGGAAGTCCGAGCACTTCTTCCTCGGTCATGGTATCCCGCAGTTCGCCTACAAAACCCCGAACAAAGGTTTCAAACATTTCCAGATCGACTTCAACCTTATCCAGATCTGTTTCATCTTCTCTTGCGGTAGACGCACCGAACCGGATCGCGTCGCCGAAATCATACAGAATGGAACCGGGCATAACCGTATCCAGGTCGATTATGCACACGCCTTCACCGGTGTCCTTATCCATAAGCACATTATTCAGCTTTGTATCATTATGGGTCACACACAGCTTTATTCTGCCGTCGGCAATTCGATCCAGAATATAGGAACATTTGTCCTCTTTGGAAAGTGCAAATGCGATTTCACTCTGCATTTCTGCTGCGCGCCCCAATTTATCCCGGGCAACCGCTGCCTTGAAATCGTTCATTCTGCTGATTGAATTATGAAAATTGGGAATCGTTTCATAAAGCGTATCCGCAGGATAATCGGAAAGCTGTTTGAAGAAACGACCGAACGCTACGGCGCTTTTGTAAAACAGCTCCGGAGAATCGGGGGAGTTATAGGAAATGACGTCATCAATTTCCAGATATGCCCGCCAATACCGTCCATCCGGATCCACGTAGTAGTCGTCTCCGTCTTTGGTCTGAATGATCTTGCGTACTTCCCGATCCGGGTTGCCGCCCTCCTGCTCTATTTTCTTTGCCACATGGAGGCAAACACCTTTGATATTAGACATCAGCTCCAGAGGTTTTTTAAAAATCTCTGTATTGACACGCTGCAAAATATACTGGGGATTTCCTTCGCCGCAGTCGACAAAAAAAGTGTTGTTTATATGACCTGTGTCACACCGCTCAAAACGCACCGGCTTTGCTGCAAACTGAAAGGCATTTCCGGCCTCTTCAAGATACTTGATCGACATAAGTCCTCCTAATAAATATACGGCCTGCGGCCGATCTGTCCGTGCATACAGGAAAAAACTTCCCATAGCAGTCTCTTCATTATACCTTTCCATGATGTACCTGTCAAGACATTTACCAAAAAATGCCCCAAGGATTTCAGCATACAGAATTCATAAAGATTTCATATCTCTATTGACTAAATTTTTTGTTTGGTTTATAATGATTAGTAATAGAAATTCTGCCAAATCTGGCATGACATAGGAAAGGACTTTTATACTATGAACAGAGTATTCAATTTTTCCGCCGGTCCCTCCATGCTTCCGCTGCCCGTTCTCGAAACAGCCGCAGCAGAACTGGTATGCTACAAAGACAGCGGCATGTCCGTTATGGAAATGAGCCACCGTTCTCCGGCTTACGAAGAAATCATCACCGCAGCCCAGGCCACCCTGCGCTCTCTGATGCAGATTCCTGATAACTATAAGGTGCTGTTTATGCAGGGCGGTGCGTCAACCCAGTTTGCATGCGTGCCCCTGAACCTTATGAAAACAGGCAAGGCAGACTATGTTCTTTCCGGTCAGTTTTCTACAAAAGCATATAAAGAAGCATTGAAATACGGCGATGCACAGGCAGTTGCTTCTTCCAAAGAAGAAAACTTCTCAAAGATTCCTGCCCTCACCCGCGACACCTTCCGTCCGGATGCCGATTATGTACATATTTGTTACAATAACACCATATACGGAACAAAATACAAT
>CANTEM010000106.1 GCA_947652805.1 uncultured Clostridia bacterium
TGGTTTTTCTCATCAAGTTCCTCACCAAAACCGATGTGATTCCTTTTGACGCGGTGCAGAACATTTTCCCCGACAGAACAAAGGATTATGTGATCAGCGTGGGAGAACAGGATATTGTTCTGGTTAAGGAGCTGAAGCCGGGTTCCGATATCAAGAAAATCGAAAAGCTGGCGAAATCTATTTCTGAAACCCTTAATTCCGAATTCTATGCCCGTGTGGTAATCGGAATCGGAACCGTTGTGGAAAACATCAAGGATCTGGCGCGTTCTTACAAGGAAGCCCAGGTGGCGCTGGAAGTCGGCAAGGTGTTTGATACGGAAAAGAATATTATATCCTATGAAAATCTGGGAATCGGGCGCCTGATCTATCAGCTGCCCACCACCCTGTGCGAAATGTTTTTACAGGAGGTTTTCAAAAACGGATCTCTGGAAAATCTGGACAGAGAAACACTGCTCACCATTCAGTGCTTCTTTGAAAATAATCTGAACGTATCTGAAACCTCACGGAAGCTGTTCGTCCACAGAAACACACTGGTGTACCGGCTGGAGAAGATCCGCAAGCTCACCGGCTTGGATCTGCGGGAATTCGACCACGCGATTACCTTCAAGGTTGCCCTGATGGTAAAACGCTATCTCACAACAAAGCCTGCAAAGTTCTGATATGATGCGGCGGTATGCGCTGCAATGAAAGGCTTGTTCGGAAAGGCAGGTAATGCACGGAATGATCGATTTTAAACATGTTAAAAAATTCTATCCCAACGGAACGGTTGCATTGGATGGAGTGGATCTGCATATTGACGACGGGGAGTTTGTGTTCATCGTAGGACATTCGGGAGCGGGTAAAACTACAATGACCAAGCTCCTTCTCCGGGAAGAAGCAGTTTCCTCTGGCTCATTGATTGTGGGCAATTATAATCTGACCAAAATCAAAAATCGGGAAATCCCGTACTATCGGAGAGAGCTTGGCGTTGTGTTCCAGGATTTCCGTCTGTTCCCTAATAAAACCGTATATGAAAACGTGGCTTTCGCCATGCAGGTTGTCGGTACCCCCCGTTCTATGATCAAACGGCGCGTGCCGGCGATTCTCAGCACCGTGAACTTGGCAGATAAAATCAAATGCTTTCCCAGAGAGCTGTCCGGCGGGGAGCAGCAGCGTGTGGCACTTGCCCGCGCTTTGGCGAACAACCCGAAAATCATTGTCGCCGATGAGCCTACCGGAAATATCGACCCCAAAATGAGCATTGAAATCATGAATCTGCTTATGAAAATCAACAAGCTCGGCAAAACCATAATTGTGGTAACCCACGAGAAAAACCTTGTGGATTATTATAAGCAGCGGGTAGTTATGCTGGGCGATGGAAAGATCATCGAAGACCGGGTAGGAGGTATGTTTGAATGAGAAAACATTACAGCCTCCGATATTTTACAAAACAGGCGATGACCGGTCTGTGGCGCAACGGCGTTATGTCTGTAGCGTCCGTTGCAGTGCTTATGAGCTGTCTGGTGGTGCTGGGCTGTTTTGCCCTGCTGCTAATCAACATCAATGTGAATCTGGAAAATGTGGCGCAGCTCAATCAGATCGTCGTATACTGCGAATACGACCTGGATGCGGACGCAATAGAGGAAATCGGCAGCCAGATTGAGGAAATGGATTACATAGACTCCGTTACCCATGTGACTAAAGAAGATGCTTTGGAAACTCTGCGGGAACAAAGCGGGGAATATGAAGCTCTGTACAACGATATTACACCGGAAAACAATCCCTTGTCCGATTCCTTTGAAATTATATATAAAGGAACAGACGAAACAGAAGTGTTTGATCTGGAAGCACAACTTCGTTCTATTGAGGGTGTGCGCAAAATCAACAGCGTGTACCAAGTGGCCAAAACACTGGACGGACTGAAAAACGGCGTTATGCTGGTTTGCGTATGGTTTTTGGCAATTTTGTTTGTAGTAAGCATTTTTGTTATTATCAATACAATTAAGCTTGCGGTATACTCCAGACGGAGTGAGATCAGCGTCATGCGGTATGTAGGCGCGACTAACTGGTTTATTACGCTGCCGTTTATTCTGGAAGGCGTACTGATTGGCGTCTTTGCAAGTCTCATCGGATTTGCAATTGAAACGTATATTTACAATTATGTAGAAAAAATGGCGTTGGCGGATTTGCAGATGATTTCTGTGCTTGGCTACGGAAAAATCGCGATTCCGTTGTTCTTCGGGTTTTTGGTGATCGGCGTGATTACAGGTATAATCGGAAGCGTGGCGTCTTTGCGGAAATATTTGAAGTCTTAAGAAGAAAAAATCGGTATAAACTGATTTTCAATGGGGGCCGGAACCATTTGGTTCCGGTTCAGATGAAAGGCAGGTTATAAGAATGAAAATAAATTCTGAAAGACGCGGCACGCGACTGCTTGCAGCGATATTGGCAGCGGTTCTTGCGGTCACATTGCTTACTATGGCGCCGGCGCCCGGAAACTATGTAAGTGCAAAAAATGCGCAGGTAAAAAAATATGAAGATCAGATTTCAGAGCTTGAAAGAAATCGAAAGGCGTTGCAGGAAAAAATCGCTAATATAAAGAATGAGGCAAATGAAGCGGCGGAGTATAAACAAAGTCTTGATTCGCTGATCTATGCCTTGTCCCAGAAAATCTCTGTGTCCGAAGAACTTGTAGAAGAGTTGGAGACGCGGATTGAGGAAACAAAAACTACAATTGCAGAAAAAGAACAGGCAATTGAAAATACCTTTGAAAAGTTCCAGGAAAGAATGCGCATGTCCTATGAAGAAGGCTCTGTCAGCTATCTGAGCGTGCTGCTTGGATCGGACAGCGTCAGCGATTTTCTGAGCCGTGTGGATCGGGTCAATTCCATGCTGGAATACGACAAAACTATGATGGATCAGTATAAATCGGAAAAGGAAGCATTGGAGCAGGAACGCACCAGCCTGGAAGAATCTATTGCCCTTCAGAAAAGTACCTTAGAGGACATGGAAAAAGATAAGGTAGAAAATGAGAAGCTGGCAGATCAGGCGGCAAGCTATTACGATTCATTGAAGGAAGACGAGGCTGCGTATCAAAAGCAGTATGCAGACGCAAAAGCTGCGGAGGATAAACTGGATCAGGAATTGACTCAATATCTGAAAAATCTGCAAAAACAGCAGCAGCAAGCGCCTAAAAACGCATCGGCAGCCGGTTCCGGCACACCCCAGGTAACGGCAAGCGGAGAATTTATGTGGCCGCTTCCGGTAGGAAAGGGATACATTTCGTGCTATTATGGTGATAGTGACCCGAACGGTGCGCCCCATTATGCGATTGACGTGCCCATTGCCTACGGTACGCCGATTTATGCTTCCAATGACGGTACTGTGCTGAAAGCAGAAAAACACTCCAGCTATGGCTACTATGTTTTGATTGATCACGGAGCCGGAAGATCCACCTTATATGCCCATTGCAGTTCCCTCGCAGCTGTTGCGGGGCAGACAGTGTCAAAAGGGCAGATAATCGGTTACGTGGGATCTACTGGTTTTTCCACAGCGAACCACCTGCATTTTGAGTTCCGTATAAACGGTGTCCGTACCAATCCTCTTGACTATGTAAAAAAGGGCGTTTGAGCAAATACGTAAAAGTGTGTATTGACTGATTTTCACAGGAATCCGGTACCACATCGGATCCCAAATGAAAGGCGGGTTAGATAAACATGAACATTCGTTTTGGAAAGCACGGTATTCGTGTCCTTTGTGCATCTCTTGCGATGTTGCTCACAGCATCGCTCCTGATTATGGCACCGGCACCTGGAAATTATGCAAATGCAAAAAATGCACAGGTGAAGCGGTACGAGGATCAAATCTCTGAATTGGAGAGAACACAAAAGGAACTACAGGATAAAATCGCCAAGGTCAAGGATGAGGCTGCGCAAACAGCAGAGTATAAGCAAGATTTGGATTCGTTGGTGTATACCTTGTCTCAGAAAATTTCCGTGTCCGAAACATTGCTTGGCGAACTGGAAGCACGGATCGAAGAAACAAAAACTACAATTGCAGAAAAAGAAGCTGCAATAGAGGGAACCTTTGAAAAATTTCAGGAAAGAATGCGCATGTCTTATGAAGAAGGTTCCGTAAGCTATCTTAGCGTGATTCTGGGTTCAGACAGCGTCAGCGATTTTTTGAGCAGACTGGACAGAATTAATTCCATGCTGGAATATGATAAAACGATGCTGGATCAGTATAAAGCGGAAAAAGAGGATCTGGAAAGAGAA
>CANTEM010000107.1 GCA_947652805.1 uncultured Clostridia bacterium
GGGAGCTTCTGCGGCAGATGTTGGAAATGGCATAAGGAATAGAATACTTTGATTGATTTGTTAAAAAAATCATCCCTACCGTGGATAAAATAGAAGCCCTTGCGCCGAAATATAAGGAAATGGCAGACGAGGAAATGAGGGCGGAAACTGCCCGTCTGAAGGACGAACTGCAAAAGGGCAAAACCCTGGACGACATCCTCCCCGACGCGTTTGCACTGGTACGGGAAGCCGCAGACCGGGTGCTGGGGAAGCGTCCCTTCCGGGTACAGCTGATGTGCGGTATTCTGCTCCACCAGGGCAGAGTTGCAGAAATGAAAACCGGTGAAGGAAAAACCCTTGTGGCAGTGCTCCCCGCTTACCTGAATGCCCTTACAGGCAAAGGCGTGCATATCGTCACCGTCAACGAATATCTTGCCAAAATGGGTCAGGAGGAAATGGGGCGGATTCACGAATTTCTCGGACTGACTACCGGGCTAATCATCCATGACCAGTCCAAAGAGGAAAAACAGGCGGCGTACAACTGCGACATTACCTACGGCACCAACAACGAATTCGGATTTGACTATCTGCGGGACAACATGGCTACCTATAAGGAAGGTCAGGTGCAGCGCGGACACTATTTCGCCATCGTGGACGAGGTGGACTCCATCCTGATTGACGAAGCCCGCACCCCGCTGATTATATCCGGACACGGCACCAAAACAGATGATTTATACAAGCGTGCAGAAGCGCTGGCGCGTACCATGTCCAAATTCGTGATCAAAGAGCTGGATGCGAAAGTAGAAAACGATCAGGTGGAACAGGATTATATTGTAGATGAAAAGGCCCGCTCCTGTACGCTGACTGCCAATGGTATCAAAAAATCGGAAGCGTTCTTCGGAATTGAAAATCTGTCGGATCCGGAAAATGCAGACATCTCCCACCATATTTATCAGGCAATCCGCGCCCACGGTATTATGAAGCGGGATACCGACTATGTAATCAATAACAACGAGGTTATGATCGTCGACAGCTTCACCGGCCGTATTATGCCGGGCCGCCGCTATTCCGACGGACTGCACCAGGCGATCGAAGCAAAGGAAGGGGTGGAAATCCAGCGGGAAAACCGTACCATTGCTACTATCACCTTCCAGAACTATTTCAGAATGTATGACAAGCTCTCCGGTATGACCGGTACCGCCCTGTCCGAAGAAAACGAATTCCGGGAAATCTACAACCTGGACGTTGTGGAGGTGCCCACCAACAAGCCCATGATCCGTGTGGATCACAGCGATATCGTATATACCACTGTTGCAGGAAAAGACAAAGCAGTGATCCGGCAGATCATCGAATGCCACGAAAAAGGCCAGCCAGTGCTGGTCGGTACCGTTTCCGTGGAAAAATCGGAGCTGCTGTCCAAAAAGCTGAAGGCGGCAGGCATTCCCCATAATGTGCTGAACGCAAAGTATCACGAAAAAGAAGCGGAAATTGTAGCCCAGGCAGGTAAACTGGGCGCCGTTACCATTTCCACCAACATGGCAGGACGTGGTACGGATATTATGCTGGGCGGAAACGCAGAATACCTTGCAAAGCAGCAGATGCGTAAGGAAGGCTATGAGGAAGAAATCATCATGCTGGCAACCGGCTCCTCTCAGTCTGTATCCGATGAAGTCATCGAGGCAAGGAAGCATTACCGGGAATTGTATGACAAATATAAAGAAGAAATCAAGCCGGAAGCAGAACAGGTCGTGCAGGCAGGCGGACTTTTCGTAATCGGCACCGAACGGCATGACGCACGGCGTATCGACAACCAGCTCCGGGGTCGAAGCGGCCGTCAGGGCGACCCGGGTGAATCCAGATTCTATTTGTCTCTGGCAGACGACTTAATGCGTCTGTTCGGCAGCGACCGGATTTTAGGCATGGTTTCCCGTCTGGGCATTACCGAGGACGATCCCATCGACGCGCGCATTCTCTCCAACTCCATTGAAAGCGCCCAAAAGCGTCTGGAGGATCAGAACTTTGAACGCAGAAAAAATGTCCTTTCCTATGATGATGTCATGAACCAGCAGCGCAAGGTCATTTATCAGCAGCGGCAGGAGGTGCTGGAAGGGGGATCCCTCCGAGACAAAATGCTCTCCATGATCCAGTCCACTATTTCTGATTCCATTACCCAATTCCTCCATGAAGAAGATACAGCCCTTTGGGATATTGCTTCTCTGAAAAATAAATATATGGGACTGCTTTGTCAGGAAAGCGATTTCAACGATCTTTCCGGGAAGGCGGGCGAGCTGCGGGAAGAAATCCGGGAAACCCTTCTGGACCGGGCAATGAAAATTTATGAGGAAAAAGAACAGAAGCTGTTCGGGGAAGAAACCTTCCGGGAAGTGGAGCGGGTGGTTCTGCTGCGCAACGTAGACTCCAAATGGATGGATCATCTGGAGGATATGGATTCCCTAATGGATTCTATCGGACTACAGGCATATGCACAGCGTAACCCGATCAGCGAATACCGGATCGCAGGCGCCGATCTGTTTGACGAAATGATCACCATGATCCGGGACGATACCGTTCGCATGCTGCTGTCCGTTATGCCCCGTCCCCAGACCATGAAGCGGGAACAGATCATTCAGCCTGTCTCCGCCGGATTTGCAGGAGCCGGAGACGGAACCCTCAAGAAAAAGCCTGTTGTGAAAAAAGCTGCCGAGAAGATAGGACGCAATGATCCCTGTCCCTGCGGCAGCGGCAAAAAATATAAAAAATGCTGCGGAGCAGGTACAACCAATGAAAACGCATAAACAAAAACGCGATCCCCTGGGGCTTTCCTGGATCGGTACCGGCATGATCTTTCTCTGTAACCCGCTGATCAATATTATAGATATCCTTCCCGATTTCATCGGGCTGCTGATGATCATGCACGGACTTTCCAAAGCGGCAGAGGTTACCGATCATCTGGGAGATGCCCGGGACAGATTTGCAAAGTTAGCGATAGTCAGCGCAGTACAAACCTGCATTGTATGCACGCTGCCGAATAATTCTGCCTCCTATATCATGCTGATGGCATTCACCTTCAGTGTGCTCAGCGCAATTTTCTTCTTGCCGGCAGTGTCTCACCTGTTCGCTGGACTCTCCTATGCCGGGTTGCGTACAGGAGCCACTGCTCCGGGCGCAGTTCCCTCGCGGGGCGCTCTGCGGGGCAAAAATAAAAAATACTCCAGCGTTACCGCGCTGCAAGTGCTCACATATGCTGCATTTTTCACCCGTGCCGCAGGCTCTGTCCTGCCTCTGGTTCCCACGATTTTCGTCAGTCATTATGTAGGACAGGTAGGCGTGGACTGGGCGCAGTATATCCATATTTTATACGGAATTTCCTGTATTGTGGTATTTGCCGTATGCCTTCCTTGGCTGTTTCGATACCGCAGGTATATCAAGGGTATCTGCGCCGATCCGATCCTGACAGACGCACTCTGGGAAAAATACTGTGCTGAAGTATTGCCCAATCAGGGCTACGTCGCAGCAAAGAGAACACGCACTGTTTTGATTTTATCTGCTATTGCATGCGGACTTTGCTTCTGCATTTACTTTGACTATGTGAATATACTGCCGGGTATTTTACCTGCTGCTTTCCTCATTGTAGTTTTTGCATATCTAAAACGGGATTATAAAAAGCACGCCGTATGGGGAATCGTTTTGTCTGTGACTGCCGGCGCAGTGTCCATTCTCAATGAAGCGCTTCTGATCCAATATACCGGCGGGCTGAACAATTACACCCCCGCTTCCTTCGCGCTGGGCGTGAAGCACGCTATGGAGCTGTATCCACGGATTATCGTTGTCGGCGCAGCAGAAGCAGTTTTCACGGTGGCAGCGTTTGCTGTGCTGCTGTATTTGCTCCAGCGTCTGATCAGTACGCATATTACTGCATATACAAGGCAGTTTTGCAGAACGGAAGATCAGGCAGTATCAGAAATCGCGCGCATGCAGAAAGGTCTGGGACAGCGGATGCTGTTCACAAAAATCATAGGGGGCGCTGCATTGCTTTTAAACGGTGCATATGCAGGTCTCGCACCATGGTTCCCTGGAGTATGGATTTTAAATGGACTGCTTGTAGCTCTGTTCACCTATGGAATGTACACTGTTTATTCCTATATGAATGAGAATTTGTATGTGCGTATTCTGCGCAATTATTGAAGATGTCCTTTGCAGGGATTTAAAAAATTATTTTCTTCAAAAAGTTTAGTAGAAGTATT
>CANTEM010000108.1 GCA_947652805.1 uncultured Clostridia bacterium
GCAATTCGCTTCAATTGGCAGCAGAACATAAGATTAGAAAGATTGCATTTCCTTACTATAACGGAAAACAGTGGACCGTGATCGGAACGAATACAGTGTTTAAATGGAAGGCGCCTATGCATTGTATGCTGCTAACCGGATTTGACGATAATTACTATTACTTTAACGATCCCATGGTGGGCAAAAATGTGAAGTATGCAAAGTCCAAAGCGGAAAAATCCTTCAAAGGAATGGGCAGTCAGGCAGTTATTATACAGTGAGTAGAATATATGAAACTGTAAGCATGAAAGGCTCCCCCCAGTTGGAGCCGCGAAGCAGATCCTTGGGTGCTATCGCGGAGCAGAGACAATCCCTCCGTCTCCGCTGCGCGGATCCACCTCCCTTTACACAAGGGCGGCTTAGATAAACTCAGGCTCCCTTGTGCAAAGGGAGCTCCCGCGTTAGCGGGTGAGGGATTGTTTTGGCAGACTGCCGATTTCATTGGCTCTTCCTTTTTGTTGGATGCTATTTCAATATTAAAAAAGCAGGCTTTCGCCTGCTTTTTACATTATATATTATTCACATCCCGCAAGGGCTGCACCGATTACCGTTCCAAACTGGGAATGCTTCGGAATAATAAAATTCATATCGAACATTTGATTGAGGGCGCTGAAAACTTCATCAGCCTGGGCAACCCGGGTCAGATTGCCTGTCAGAACCACATTCTTCAAGTTATAATTGCGGGCGGCAAATATACTGATCATGCCCACCGTTTCAAATACCATATTGATAATACCCAGCGCGATATCACCTTTGGTCGCCATATCGCTGATGTTCCCGAAATTGGATGCGGTCATCCGGTCTGCAAATCCGGGAATGATTTCCTGGCGTGAAATATCGTTGATTTTTAAATCTATATTGTGAAGATCTCCCATTTGCGCAAGTTCTTCAATGTGATCCACCGTATCCATGCCAAGCATTTTTTTGGAAAGTCCCATCAGCGTGCCGCCGCCAACGCCGGTGCCCCCCAGATAAACAGGCTCTTTGTCCTTTTCGGCGTATACCAATGCTGTACCGGTGCCCATGCTTGCTATGATCGCCTGATTGTATTTGCACAGATACAGTCCACCAAGTCCGATACAGCGAAACTCCGGCAGCGTCTCACATTTCAGAGAGTAGATCCCGTTTGTAATGCAGGTAGACCCTACACCGGTGATCATAACCTTTTCTATATCTGACAAAGCGAGTCCGTTGATATCTGTGAATTTTCCGAAAGCGCCGTATACCGAGGTGATCGGATCATTTGCCCGTACAAACAAGGGATCAATTAAAGTACGTTTTCCGTTTGCTGTATGAAATCCGACAATTTTTGTAGTGCTTCCGCCTACGTCGATGCCGATTACAATTTCTTTTTCCACGTCATTTGCCTTTCCGGGGTCTAAATCTGCCCATTTTTCTATGATAATACCATAAAATCCCGAAAAAAGCAAGCTATTCGTAAGATTCGTACCACGCAGATACATCCAGCCCGCTATCCTGATCCAAAATATGGTCTGCAAGGGCGGCGGAGAACAGCACGGCGGTGCGTTTTGCTTCAGCCAATGTATTTGCGCTTGTTCCTACCTCCAGAAGAAGCGCGCCTTTCCGTAAATCCTGATAAAAGGAAGCGGTACGCAGATTTACGGGACGCATCAGGCTGCTGTAGGATGCATGCAGATTTGCTTGCAGTGTAAGTGCAAAGGATAGATTGTCCCGCCAATCTTTGTGATTGCTTCCTCCTTCATCTGTTCCGCAAACCAGCATCAGCTGTGCAAACCGGGTATCGTCATATGTAGATACACTACTTATGTATGTGCCGTCCTCTCCGGAGATTGCATCTCTGTGCACGTCAAATACATATTGGATGGACGGGTATTTCTCCAGCACTTTACAGACGGCGGCGTGGCTGCTGTCGTATGCGCCGCTCCAGTTTTTCTGATCGAACATCTCTTCCAGATGAATTACAGGAATTCCGGCTGCTTCTAATACGTCTGTCATGACGCTACCCACAGCTACGACGGTTTCCTCCGGATTCTGGGAACGGAACCCTGTGCCTGCTGTTACAGTGTCACCGTTGGCATAGCTTTCTGTGCCGTGAGTGTGATAAATTAAAACAAGAGGGGCATCTGCACCATATTCCTCTGTCAGCTCGTCCGCTGTTTTGGTAAGACGCGGCGTGCCGTACAGCGCCCATAAATCCGGTGTGTATTTTGTTTGGTTGCTCAGGGAAAAACCGTTTTCTGCGCTTGTAGAAAGATCCTTTTCCCGAATCTGATCGCCGGCAGGCGGATTTTCTTTATTCGCTCCTTCCTCGGGATCCGAGGAAGGGGGCTTTTCTTCAGACTTGTCCGCCTTGTCTGTATCGTCTGGTTTTGTATTGTCTTGAATTGGTTCTGCTGTATATCCGGGGAGAATGAGCTGCATGAAAAAATCAACGGGAGAAACGGTGCGCATATGATTGGCTGCCATAGCGAACAGGGAAGTGTGCAGCGCCAAAGAGACGGTAATCAGGATCAGTGCAGCTGCAATAACGGATAGGGGCAGTGCGTGCGCGCGCTTTTGCGTAGAGGCATGCTCTGCTTCGTATATAATATTAAGCTCTTCCGTTTTTTCCTTGGGAACGTCCAAGGATTCAATATGGATTTCCGGAATCACAGAATTTTGCATTTTTGCTTACATCCTTTCTTTTGCATTACACCCCATATATATGGGGGCTGCTGCAAAGATATTCCTATGCCCAGCTTGCAAAAAATGCTTTATTGATTCCTTTGGAAAGCACGGTGGAAACTTCTTCTGTGATAATGTCGCTGTCTCGGAGAGAGACAAAAAAGCTTTTTCCGTTATGCAGAATTTCCCGTAGCGGCTCGCTGATTTCTTTCGTGCCTGCCTGCTCCAATGCATCATATATCAAGGTGGAGGAATCGACGATGGTAGGCACGCCTACGGCAATAACTGGGCACCCCACGGTGTCCGGACTGATTTCCTCCAGTTGGCTTCCGATACCGGAGCCGGGGCGAATTCCGGTATCCGTGATTTGAATGGTTGCCGCAAGGCGGCTGGTGGAACGGGCGGCAAGGGCGTCCACTGCGAGGACGATATCCGGCTGCAATGTGGCTGCGGTGCTTTGAATAAGTTGTGCGGATCCGATTCCTGTTTGTCCTGTAACGCCCGGATGGATCGCAGATATACGGCAGCAGCGGACTTTTTTGAAAATTTCATCTTCACTATCTAAATGTCCAGTAACAGTAACTTTGTCTGCTGTACGGGGACCTACTGCATCTGCCGTGATACAGCGGTTTCCAAGTCCTGCAATAAGCACTTTTGTGGAAGATGACACAGGCGTTCCAATGCAGGCCTTCGCATAATCTTTTAGCAAAGTGCCCAAAACGGAAGCTGTATTTTCGATTTGTTCTTCCTCCCAATAGCGGATTGGCGGGCAGAATATGGTTGTATACCGCCCCACCTGCTTCCCGGTGTGATGCTCGCCTTCTTCATTCAGAATTTTTAAATCGGTGATTTTCAAGCCGTATTTTTCATGCCTACGAAAAACAGTACCCGGTATGTGTTCATCGTCTGTGCAGGACTCGCACGCGAGATCCGTGCGTGGATAGAGCTGCGTCCCTGCAAGCGGTATATTTGCACTGGGAAATACAGATTTTGAATGTGAATTTTTCATGACTGCTATTGCCTTTCTGACAAAAATAGGTATAATAATAAATAGTATCTGCATTTTTCAGTGATTCATGTGTGAAGGTATAGCGGACTATGGAATGTAACTGTTGAAAAGTTACGAAACTGGGAATTTCAAATTGTGCAAATAGATGAATATTTGTGCGTTTTATAGTCACTGATTGATTCCCGGGATTCTTTATGCTATAATTATATGAATACGTTTCACGAATCTATCGCTGATGCAGCCGGCTCGCCGGGTGATTCTTGGATAGACTTAGAAGGAGTTCCAAACCATGAAAAGAGTGCTTTCGTTTATTCTTGCGGCAATTATGGTTGTCTGCGCTTTTTCTTCCTCTAATCTTTTACTTTATTTCAAAATATATTTCATTTTACCAGCA
>CANTEM010000109.1 GCA_947652805.1 uncultured Clostridia bacterium
GGTACAGCATCTGAATGGTCTGATAAGGGCGACAGACGGGAAAATATATTTTAAAACCGCCGAGGAAGATTTCTACAGCGAGGATAAATCGGTTGCCTTCACCTGCACCGCCGGCGGCGGATGGTATACCCATTACATCTGCATGTCGGCAAATAAAAAATGGACAGGCACCATTACTGGAATTCGTGTAGATCCGGTATCCGCCGGAACGGTTGCCGCCTGCGGTATAGATTTTATCCGAGTGATAGAATGACTATAAAAAATCTCCCTTATATTAAGGGAGATTTTTTACATTTTATTTACTGATTTTGCCGGAATACTTCATAGGAAAGAATGGAAGCGGCAGACGCAGCAGACAGCGCCGCCGGAAAATCCCGCCCATAATCAATGCGTACCACGCAATCCGCCTGCGCCATGACAGAAGCTCGTATTCCCCGTTTTTCTCCGCCGATGATTAAAAAAATCGGTCTTTTCAAATCAGCATCCCACGCACTGACGGAATTTTTCTTGTCTGCACAAACTACGCAGTATCCTTTTTGGTGAAAAAATGCAGCCGCTGCATCCGGAGCGGCAGTATATAAAGGAAATAACTCTGACGCACCGGCAGAAGCCCGGCAAACTACCCCGGCAGCACTCATCCAGTTACGCTGGGGCAAGATAATCCCGTCTGCACCGGCAGCATAAATGGAACGCAGAGCATATCCGAAATTATATGGATCCTCAATGCCGTCCAGCATTACATAAAATCCATTCTTCAGGATACGTTCCGGTGCCGTCTCCTCCAAAAGCACAGGCGTTCTGTCTGTGCAGCGGGCGACAATTCCCCCATGGGAATTTCCAATTGTAAGGGCGTCAATTTCCTCAGCCCGACAGGGGATCAGCACAAATCCACGAGCCTGTGAAATTTTCTCCAAATAATGCAATTCCTTTGCTCGGGAATGGGCACGGTCAACATCGTATAATATTTCCGTAATCCGCCGGTCGCTGATCCCCAGTTCCCCAGCCTTCAAAATTGCCCGTATAGACGTCATTCCTTCAAACAAATTGGAGGGTATAAATTTTTCCTGTTCTTTCACCATCCCAGCGCGCCATCCCTTTTCCCATTTTTATCTATTTTACCAGATTTGCGGAAAAAGGTCAATTTGATTCCTTATAAATGCGCACGCTTCTTTGCAGGATTATCAATTACATGACCTGCCTCGTCAAAGCGCGATCCATGACATGCACAATCCCAGGTTCCCTCCGCACAGTTTTTATGGAGCTTGCAGCCCATATGGGTACATCTGGGGCCGCCAATACGGAGCAGACCTGCCGCCGCCGAGCAAAGATTAGAGGCAAGCTGCAATCCCGCCATCGGTCTGCGTGGAGAATACAAGGACTCCAGGTTGCTTTTTCCATGCACAATCATGTCGCACAATATTCTGCCGGCAACCATAGATCCAGTCATCCCCCATTTGCTCATCCCTGTTGCAACATATAATTGCCTGTTTCCCGCCCGGTGCCGTCCGATATACGGCATATGATCCAAACTCATACAGTCCTGCGTTGCCCAGCAAAAACGCTCCTTTGCACCGGGAAACGCATACTCCGCAAAACCGCGGAGCTGTGTAAATCCTCCGCCCTGCTTTCCGGTGCGATGTCCGCCGCCGCCAAGCAGCAGCAGATTTTGATATGTGCGCAGGGAATATCCGGTTTGCTGACAGTCTACATACATCCCTGGAATATCCTCTGCCCCTTCCAATGCAATTACATAGCTGCGGTGCTGATATAGCTTCATAAAATATAATCCGGGAATGTTCACAAGAGGATAATGGGTTGCCAGCACGATATGATCCGCATAAATTTTTCCTCCGTCCGTTTCAGCCACACCGTCTGTAATATTCCGAACAAAGGTGTTCTCGTATATCTCCAACTCCCTCGCTAATGCAAGGAGTAGTTTCAGAGGATGCATTTGCCCCTGATTCTTCAATTTCAATGCTCCGACCACAGGAAGCGGAAAAGGAACCGTTTCCTGCAAATCTCCTGCAAGACCGATTTTCTGATATGCCTGCGCCTCCTGCTCCAATTTATCCCGCTGATTTACCGAATACACAAATGCACTTTTTTCTTCAAAATCACAAGGATATGTTTCAGCTAATTTTTTAAAATCTGCCACTGCCTGCTGATTTGCCTTATAATATGCTATGGCCGCTTCCACTCCCCTGCGTTTGATTATATCCGAATAAATAAGCCCATGTTGCGCTGTCACCTTTGCAGTCGTATTTTTAGTTATACCGCAGCCCACCGTTCCTGCTTCTGCCACAATGCACTTTACACCCGCCTGCTGCAGCCGATATGCAGTCAGAATCCCTGCCATACCGCCCCCAATTACAAGCACCTCCGTTTTTACATTTCCCTGTAGTGTCGGTCGGGACTGCCGATCCTTCTTTATAGATTCACTCCAAACAGAATTCATTTTCATAATGATACCTTTCTACGGATTTACACCTGTACAGTGTATCAAAAGTATACCCCAAACAAGGAAAATCTATCGCCCAGTCCCAACATTTGAAAAGAAAGGTATAAATTTCTGTAAATTGACCATACTGATATCGGTGATGCATATGAAAATCGGATTGCCCAAGGCTCTTCTGTACTACCGGTATGGAATACTATGGGAAACCTTCTTCCGCGAACTTCAATTTGACGTGGAAATCAGCGCCGATACCAACAAGGAAATACTGACATGCGGCGTAAAAAGTACATTAGACGAAAACTGTCTGCCCCTGAAAATATTTATGGGACATGTACAGTCCCTCATTGGAAAATGCGACCGGATTCTGGTGCCGCGCTTTGCAAGAACCGGCAAAACGGAAGAATACTGCGTCCGATTCTGGGGTCTGCCGGATCTGGTGCGCAATACATTCCCCGACGCGCCGGTTCTTAGCTATAATATAGATCTGGGTCGGCATGCAAATGAAGCCGCTGCCTTTATACGAATGGGGCAAGCGCTTGGGAAAAGCAAGCGCGCTGCCTTTCAGGCGTACCGCGCAGGCTGTCAGGCGCAGCAGATGTGGGACCGTCAGAAATCCTATGCCCAAAGCGAGCGCATGCGCGCTTCTGAGCGAAAAGTGCTCCTTGCATCTCAATCATATCTCATGCATGACGCTTATATCGGAGGACCACTTCAAAATATGATCATCCAGTATGGAGCAACACCTCTGTTTTCTGATCAATGCTGCCGTAGTCTTTGCAGGGCCTTTTCAACAGAGATTTCCGGCAGCCTGTATTGGTCCATGAATAAAGAAATTATTGGAGCAGTAGAGTTGTGCAAAAATCAAGTGGACGGGATCATTCTGCTCACTGCCTTCCCCTGCGGCAGTGATTCCCTTGTAAACGAACTGGTACTGCGCAAGGTAAAAAGCACTCCGATTATCCAGATTCTGCTGGACGAGCACACCGCTCCTGCCGGACTGGAAACGAGAATCGAAAGCTTTTTGGATATTCTTTCCCAAAGGAGACCCTATGCTTAAAATTAGCTATCCCCACCTGGGGGACTACCATATTCCCATTCGCAGATTGCTTCAGGACTTGTTTCCCCAGGCAGAAGTGATTCCGGCGCCGTCATTCACCCAACATACAATAGAGCTTGGCGCACGGTACAGTCCGGATTTCGTTTGCGCTCCCTTCAAGTATAATATGGGAAATTATATAGAAGCACTGAACGCCGGTGCAAATGTACTGCTGCAAACCGGACTGGGCTGCCGCTACGGATACTATGGAGAAATCCAGGAACAAATATTGCGGGATTTGGGTTACAAATTTACCTTCCTTTGCTTTTCCAGAGATAAAGCACATCCGAAAAATATTTATCGGACATGCAAAAAGCTCAATCCGGAGCTGACACTGCCGGCGTTTCTCCGTGCACTGCTGCATACGCTGACACGGATCTGGTTCATGGATAAAATGGATTATTTTCTCCGGGAGCGAATCGGATTTTCTGAAAATCCCAGCGACTTCCCAAAGGCGAAAAAAGTTTTCCTAAAGGAACTGGAAAGCGCGTCTTCCCTTCCGGCGATT
>CANTEM010000110.1 GCA_947652805.1 uncultured Clostridia bacterium
ACGGAAAAATGATTATGGAATTTTCCGGTAAGGAACTGATCAAAGGAGAGCCGGACGCGTCTTCTTTCCCCTCCGGCGGACTGCGGGCTACCTTTGAAGCAAGAGGCTATACCGCATGGGATCCTACCTCCTATGCTTTTATAAAAGGAAAGACACTGTGTATTCCTACTGCTTTCTGCTCCTACGGCGGGGAAGCGCTGGATAAGAAAACGCCACTGCTCCGTTCTATGGAGGCGCTGAATAAGCAGGCGCTGCGGATCCTACGTCTGTTCGGCAACGATGCAGTAAAATGTGTGCGTACTTCTGTGGGACCGGAACAGGAATACTTCCTGATTACAAAAGAAATGTACGATCAGCGTCCGGATCTTCGGTTTACCGGACGGACCCTGTTCGGAGCAAAGTCTCCTAAGGGACAGGAAATGGATGATCACTATTTTGGTGTGATCAAGCCCAGAGTTGCGGCGTTTATGGAAGAACTGAACAATGAGCTGTGGCAGCTCGGCATTCTTGCAAAGACGGAGCATAATGAAGTGGCTCCTGCACAGCACGAGCTTGCACCGATTTATACCACAACCAATATTGCAACGGACCATAACCAGCTGACCATGGAGATCATGCAGAAGGTGGCGGCAAAGCACGGTCTTGTGTGCCTGCTCCATGAAAAGCCGTTTGCGGGAGTAAACGGAAGCGGCAAGCACAACAACTGGTCCATTTCCACCGATGCGGGTGTGAACCTGTTGTCCCCTGGCGAGACTCCCTATGAAAATGCACAGTTCCTGCTGTTCCTCTGTGCTGTTATCAAGGCAGTGGACGATTATCAGGATTTGATGCGTATATCCGTTGCCACCGCCGGAAACGATCATCGTCTGGGAGCAAACGAAGCGCCTCCGGCAGTTATGTCTATCTTCCTGGGCGACGAGCTGAATGCAGTATTGGAGGCGATCGCAACAGGTCAGCCTTACAGCGGCGCAGAAAAGAAACAGATGAAACTGGGTGTAGACGTGCTTCCCCGGTTCAACCGGGATACGACGGACCGGAACCGTACTTCTCCCTTTGCATTCACTGGAAATAAATTTGAATTCCGTATGCTCGGTTCTTCGAACAGCATTGCCTGCGCCAACATTATGCTGAACAGTGCCGTTGCAGAAAGTCTGAAAATCTATGCAGACCGTTTGGAGGGTGCGGCGGACTTTGAAACTGCACTCCATGAAATGATCCGCAAAACCATTCAGGATCACAAGAATATTATCTTCAACGGCAACGGATACGATGATGCATGGATCAAAGAAGCTACGGAAAAACGGGGGCTGCTCAATTATCGGACTACGCCGGACTGCATGCCTCATCTGCTGGATCAGAAAAATGTTGATATGCTTACGTCCCATAAGGTCTTCTCTGAAGCAGAGCTGAAATCCAGATGCGATATTATGCTGGAAAATTACTGCAAAACGGTTATCATTGAAGCCAACACGATGGTAGACATGGCGAAAACAGAGATTGCGCCTGCCGTAGAGGCATATACAATGGATGTGGCACGGGCTGCCGCTGCAAAAAAAGCGGTGGATGCAAGTCTCGCATGTACGTATGAAAGCGGACTGGTAAAGCGTCTTTCCGTTCTGACCGACCGGATTGCCATGCAGGCGGATGAACTGGAACGGGCAGTAGCGGCACTGTATACGACGGAAGATATTGAAGCTCAGGCCTATGCGATCCGGGATGTGGTTCTGGCACGGATGAGCGAATTACGGGTTGCCTGTGACGAGGCGGAGACACTCACAGCAAAGAAATACTGGCCTTATCCTACATACGGCGATCTGCTGTTCGGCGTAAAATAATTTGAATTTGGAGTCTAAACATGCGATTTACAAAAATGCACGGTCTTGGAAACGACTATTTATATGTTTGGGGAGAAGCGGAAAACCCGTCACAGCTTTCCATAAAGCTGTCTGAGCGGCACTTTGGTGCCGGCTCAGACGGAATGATCTGGATTTCGCCTTCTGATACGGCTGATTTCAAAATGCGGATTTTCAATGCAGATGGCAGTGAGGCGAAAATGTGCGGCAATGGAATCCGCTGTGTAGGGAAATATGTGTACGATAAGGGCTACACGGACAAAAAGCATCTGACAATTGAAACTCTTTCCGGGATCCGTATTTTGGATCTGCATGTTGTAGGCGGTAAAGTGAAAAGCGTTACGGTAGACATGGGGCAGGCGGTGGTGAATGCAGATTTGTCTCTGGATATTGAAGGGGAAACGGTGGTTTGCACCCCTGTGTCCGTTGGCAATCCCCATGCGGTGCAGTTTGTAGAGAATATTGACGCGGCACCCCTTACCACCCTTGGTCCGGTGCTGGAACATCATGGGGCATTCCCAGAGGGAGTAAATGCGGAATTTGTTCAGGTGCTGGGCGAAAACGATCTGCGTATGCGGGTATGGGAGCGTGGCAGCGGCGTTACGATGGCTTGCGGTACAGGGGCATGCGCCAGTGCGGCTGCTGCTGCGAAAAAGGGCTTTTGCCGGTACAACGCCCCCATTTCTGTACATCTGGATGGAGGCACGCTGCAAATTCAGGTTGCTATGGACGGTACTGTTACCATGACCGGACCGGCGGAAACGATTTATGAGGGGGAGACGGCTGAATGATATCGATTAATAAGCATTATGCAGATTTAAAGGATTCGTATCTCTTTTACAACATCGGGCAGAAGGTAAAAGCGTATCAGGAGGAAAATCCGGATGCGCATCTGTACCGCATGGGGATCGGCGATGTTTCTCTCCCCTTGTGCGATGCAGTGATTGAGGCGCTCCACGGGGCGGTGGAAGAACAGGCGGCGAAAGAGAGCTTTCACGGATATATGCCGGAGTGTGGCGCACCCTTCCTGCGGGAAGCGATTGCCGGATATTACGGGGAAAGGGGCATTGTGCTTTCTCTGGAGGAGGTGTTCGTTTCCAGCGGCGCCAGCGATGAGCTTGGAGATATTCTGGATCTATTTGACCGGGAGAGCACAGCCCTTGTGATTGAACCTGCATATCCTGCATATGTGGACGCCAATGTTATGGTAGGCAGAAACATTATACATCTTGCCTCCGGCAGGGAAAACGGATTTCTGCCGGATCCGGATGAGGGCATTGCGGCGGATATTTTATATATCTGTTCGCCCAACAATCCTACCGGCGCTGTTTTTGATCGAAAGAAGTTACAGGCGTGGGTAGATTATGCCAACCGGAAGGGCGCAGTCATCCTGTTTGACGCGGCATATGAAGCGTTTATTGAAGATCCGGCACTGCCTCACAGTATATTTGAGCTGGAGGGCGCGCGCACCTGTGCCATTGAAATATGCTCCCTGTCCAAAACTGCCGGATTTACCGGAACGCGTCTTGGTTATACAGTAGTCCCCACAGAGCTGGAGCGGGATGGCATGAATCTGCATGATATGTGGGTGCGCAACCGTACGACAAAGACAAACGGCGTATCGTATATCATTCAAAAAGGCGGCGCGGCGATTTTTACATCAGAGGGACAGCGGCAAATTCGTGAAAACATTCAAGTGTACAAGAACAATGCAAAGGTGCTGATGGAAGCGTTGGATTCATTGGGTATTTGGTATTGCGGCGGCAAAAATGCGCCGTACATTTGGATGAAGTGCCCTGGGGAAATGACCAGCTGGGAATTTTTTGACTACCTGCTCCGTGAAATCCAGGTGGTGGGCACTCCCGGAGAGGGCTTTGGTGCTTGCGGGGAAGGATATTTCCGCCTGTCGACCTTTGGCGATCCGCAGGATACGATAGAAGCAGCAAAACGGTTGACCGCATTGCTTGCAGGAAAGTAGAATAAACGAGAAAATGTATTCCCTTTGGATAGAACTACGTTATAAGTATCTGCCAACGACAAAGGCTCCCCCCGGTAAAGGGAGCTCCCGCGTTAGCGGGTGAGGGATTGTCACCCTTTCATTTTGCTGGATCATTAAATTGAATGCTTTAGACAACCCCTCCGAGTTTTGCTGCGCAAAACCCACCTCCCCTTACACAGGGGAGGCTTGGATAGGTTTTAGGTTTTG
>CANTEM010000111.1 GCA_947652805.1 uncultured Clostridia bacterium
GGTATCTCTATAAGGTTACCTATGATATTATCAGGGAAGTGGTGGAGGAAAAATGAACGAACTTATAACCAGAAGTATATATGACCATGCACAGTCCCTGCGTATAAAAGAATATTCATCTGTGGAGCTGACCCAAGCATATATAGATGGGATCGCACAGCGGGAAGAGGAAATCCACGCTTATATTTCTACAGATGCAGAACTTGCTTTGCAGCAGGCTGCTGCGGCAGATAAGCGGATCGGGGCAGGAGAGGGAACCCTTCTTACCGGAATCCCTGCCGGGATCAAGGACAATATGTGCACAAAAGGAATCCCCACTACCTGCGCATCGAAAATGCTTGCAGATTATGTGCCTCCCTATGACGCCCACGTGATCGAGCGTTTGCAGGATGCGGGCTATGTGCTCCTGGGCAAATTGAATATGGACGAGTTTGCAATGGGTTCCACTACGGAAAATTCCGCCATGGGAATTACCAGAAACCCCTGTGATACAACGCGCGTGCCCGGCGGTTCCTCCGGCGGTTCTGCCGCCGCCGTCGCCGCATGTGAAGCTGCCTATACCCTGGGAAGCGACACCGGCGGCTCTATCCGGCAGCCCGCAGCCTTTTGCGGCGTAGTGGGAATGAAGCCTACTTACGGACGGGTTTCCCGGTACGGCTTGGTTGCCTTTGCATCCTCTCTGGATCAGATCGGTCCCCTCACCCGGGACGTGCGGGATAATGCGCTGGTGCTTTCGGCAATTGCCGGACATGATAAGCGGGACGCTACATCTGTAGAAATCGGCGTGGACGATTATCTTGCCGGCTTGCAGTCCGGCGTTGCAGGTATGCGGATCGGTTTGCCGGAGGAATTCTTCGGCGACGGGATCGCCCCGGATGTGAAGGAAGCGGTGCTTGCAGCCGCAGACACGCTGGCGGCGCTGGGCGCGGAGCTTGTGCAGGTAAAAATGCCTTCTCTGGATCACGCCTTGTCTGCATATTATGTAATATCCTCCGCAGAAGCCTCCTCCAACCTTGCCCGGTTTGACGGGGTTCGCTACGGATACCGTGCCGCAGAGTTTGCCGATATGGATGAATTGTATCAAAACAGCCGCAGCGAGGGCTTTGGATCCGAGGTGAAGCGGCGGATCATGCTGGGAACCTTTGCACTGTCCTCGGGCTATTATGACGCGTATTATAAAAAAGCGCTCCAGGTGCGCAGCCTGGTGCGTGCAGATTTTGATAATGCATTTACAAAATGTGACTGTATATTGTCACCAGTGGCGCCTACCGTTGCCTACAAAATCGGTGAAAAAACCAGCGATCCGCTGGAAATGTATTTGGGCGACGCATACAGCGTTCCGGTAAACATTGCAGGTGTGCCTGCACTCTCATTGCCTTGCGGTACGGGAGAAGGGGGCATGCCGGTAGGGATGCAGCTGATCGGTCCAGCATTCTCGGAAGCTATGCTGTACCGTGTGGGATATGCTTTTGAAAACAGTAGACGGGGGAAGTAAACGATGCAGATGATAAAAGATTATGAAATGGTGATCGGACTGGAAGTTCATGTAGAACTGAAAACGGAAACAAAGATTTTCTGCTCCTGTCCGACAACCTTTGGCGCGGCACCCAACACCCAAACCTGCCCGGTTTGCTTGGGCCTGCCGGGAACCCTGCCTGTTCTCAACGGCAAAGTCGTAGATTATGCGGTAAAGGCCGGACTGGCCACCAACTGTACCATTGCACACTACTCCAAACAGGATCGGAAAAACTATTTTTATCCTGATCTGCCCAAGGCATATCAGATTTCCCAGTATGATCTCCCTTTGTGCGAGCATGGCTGGCTGGATATTGAAACGGCAGAGGGCGCAAAACGGATCGGCATCACGCGCATTCACATTGAGGAAGATGCGGGAAAGCTGGTGCATGACGATGAAAAAGGGACAATGATTGACTGCAACCGCTGTGGCGTGCCCCTGATTGAAATTGTCAGCGAGCCGGATATCCGGTCTGCGGAGGAAGCAAAGGCGTATCTGCAAAAGCTACGGGCAATCATTTTATACACCGGTGTGTCGGACTGTAAGATGAATGAAGGTTCCCTGCGGTGCGATGTGAACCTGTCGGTGCGCAAAAAGGGTACGGAAGCATTCGGTACCCGTACGGAGATGAAAAATCTGAACTCCTTCCAGTTTATTGTGAAGGCGATCGAATATGAATACAAACGGCAGGTGGAGGCAATCGAAGCCGGGGAAAAGATCATTCAGGAAACCCGCCGCTTTGACGCAAATACAGGAAAAACCTATTCCATGCGTACCAAGGAAAATGCAAACGATTACCGGTATTTTCCCGATCCGGATTTGCCGCCGATCAAGCTGACGGAAGAGAAAATCGCAGCATTGCAGGCACAGATCCCCCGGCTTCCGGACGCACGTAAAAAGGAATATATGGAAAAATACGGCTTGTCTGCCTATGACGGGGAAGTGCTGACTACCGATATGGCGTTGGCGGATTATTTTGAGCAGGCAGCGGCAGGAACGAAGTATCCGAAGCTGGTAGCAAACATGCTGCTGTCTGAGGTGATGCGCCTTGCCGACGGGGAGGAGGATGTATGCAGAATCCTTCCCGAGCGTATGACGGCTCTGGCTGATTTGTCCGGGGACAGTGTGATCAACTCTGCCACGGTGAAAAAGCTGATCAAGGAGCTGTGGGAAGGGGATTTTGACGTAGAAGAGAAGGTTGTCCGGGAAGGACTTGCACAGGTGAGCGATGAAGCGGTCATTTTGGAATGGGTGCAGGAAGCGATCCAGCAAAATCCGAAATCTGTGGCAGATTATAAAAAAGGGAAAAAGGCTGCTGCGAAAGCTATTGTCGGTAAGGTCATGGCGGTATCCGGCGGAAAGGCGAATCCTACGGTTGTAGACCGTCTTGTGGAGGCTGAACTGAATCAGTGATGCAAAAAAAGAGGGAGTTTTCTCCCTCTTTTTTACAGCATTTTTTGCACAAGTTCCCGGTACCGTGCACCTTTTTCCCGGTAAAAGTCAAACATGCGCTGATCCGACAAAGGCAGCGGGCTGCTTTTTACCATTGCACTGCGGCATGCGGAATAGCTGTCGAATACGCCCAGTCCTACAAAGGCGATCATGGCAGCGCCCAGACAGCAGGTTTCCGGCTCCTTTGGACGGTATATTTCACAGCCGGTAGCATATCCGACGATTTCACTCCATAGATCACTGCGCGCGGCGCCGCCGGTCATCATCAGCTTACCGATGCGCATACCTTGCGCAGCGAACTGCTCTAATACAATGGAGGCTTCAAAGGCAACGCCCTCCATAAGCGCCCGGGCAATATGATAACGGTCGTGACCTGCGTCCAGTCCGAACATGGCGCCTCGCAATCCTGGCTGATTGTGGGGAAATCCCGCACCCAGCACATAGGGAAGCACAAACAGATCTTTCGCTCCCTCCGCCCGAACGGCAGCCTCCTGATCTATGGTTTTAAAATCTGCGCTTACAATATCCTTGTACCAGTTCAGCGCGCTTCCTGCACTGACCAGGGAAGCCATGGCGCCATATTTGCCTTTTACGGGATGAATACCCGGGCAAATGTGATTGTCTGTGTATAACAGACGGTCTGTTACACCCAGTACCACCCAGGTCGTGCCGGTGGCAAGGAGCATATCTCCCGTGTCCACAGCACCGGATCCGATAGACGCACAATACTGATCATGGGCTCCATTAAATACGGCAACCTCCGGATCCAGTCCCAGTGCTGCGGCAGCCTCCGGCGTAAGGGTTCCCACCGGGGCCCCCACCGGTAAAATATCCGGCAGACGCTGAGTGGATATGCCCAGCAGTTCCAGAATCTGCTCGTCCCATGTGCCGGTTTCCATATTATAAAGCTGTCGGATCGCTGCGTTGGTCGGATCGATGACATTCTTTCCAGTCAGCTTCAGATTGATATATTCCAACGTGGAAATAAACGTGTCGGCACGGGTGACGGTTTCCGGATCGTTTTTCTGCATCCAGAGAATTTTTGCAGCGTCCA
>CANTEM010000112.1 GCA_947652805.1 uncultured Clostridia bacterium
AACGGTTTGCGCATCCCGGCGTTCTATCAATTGAATTTGCCGGGGAAGTATGCCTTGCTGATGCAGCTTTGCGGCGCACGCGGCAACATATTCCTCCCGCTCCATTGGATTGGTATAGCTGTTTTTGGGATTGTAGAACAGTATTTCAGTGACGCATCCGCTGCCAGCGCCGCCGAACATAGCGGGAATTTTGCAGTATTCTCCGATAGAAGAGGGATCCAGATTGGCGGTGATAATACGGATCGTGACATTTGCCGATTCTGATACTACTCGGCTGAGTTGGGAAACCCGCTGTGCATCGGACACAACAGGCGTGCCGGCAAAACGGTCATATATAGTTTCAAAGGATGCAAGATCCACTGCATGCCCCAGATAAATCCCGCTCTCTTCCCGGGGATCAAACCATGTTACGGTGCAATGATGCCCGTGACGAATTTCGTTCATAACTTCCGCAACGGCAATTTCCGCAATGGCATCGGCGCAAAGCTCGGGAATTTCATCGGCAGCATCGGCACGCAGCGCACCTCCCCAGGCACGGATCGCCGCATCCATTTCTGCTGATCCAGTTTCTGTCATATCTCCGTTGATTTCTTCCAGCAGCTTCTCTACAACAGCGTCTTCCGCTTCTATTTGTTCCCGCATGAGTGCCTGTTCTTGCGCACGCTGTTCTGCGTCTGCTTTCCGCTTTTCTTCTTTTAAAGGATCTATTTTTTTTGTATGAATCCGTTTGCGGGCGGTGGCACGGATCAGCGCGTCGATTTCATCCATGGTTTCAACGGAAGCCGTGCTGTTTCCTGCATGGAGTCGCCGACGCCGTTTTGCCGCCTGCCGCCTTTTATAGAATTGCTCCTTCATATTTCGCATTCCCTGTGTTACGTTCGCATCCAGGGCTTCTGCCTTATCGGCAAGCTTTTGCAGGCGAAGCTGGGGCAGAAGGGCGGTTCGTTCTCTTTTTTTCAGAAGCTGCCGCAAATACTTTTGCTTTTTCGCTTTTTCAACTTCCGGTACAGGGGTAGGTGCCGCAAAGTCAGTAAAAATATAGACGTGCTGGTCGTCGTTTATGTTGAAATCCCGTACCTGCAGATCCTGCGCTTTGGTGGAAAGCTTCCAGTGAATGGATTTTATTGGATCTCCTATGTGGTAATCCCGTATATTTGCCTGTTCGGACTGCTCCAGCGTATTCTGCATACGCGCGAAGGCGGAAGGAATGTCAGAGGCGGCAGTGGTTGCAGATGTGTCCATGGAAAGCCTGCGGGGCAGTACGGTAACATTGCTGTAGTTATGTACATCCATACGGATGCGAAACATACGCAGATAATCGTACAGATATATTTCCTGCACACCGATTTCATATAATCCCCGATACCGGAACCGGACGGTATTTTTGATACAGTGCATTCCGAAGGGAATCAGGGTCAGAATCAGCTTTTGGTGGAGACTGCGTATACCGTCTGTACGCGGCAGATTGATTACTGCTTCTGCGAAGGGGATCGGCAGAGGGGAGGTATTGATGATTCGGATTTCGTATTCTACAGGGGTCATTTTTTCACAGCGGTTTGCATCGGAGGAAACATACACCTGCACGCATGCTCTTTCAATCAGCATGAGTATAAACGAAAGGATCGGCACAAGAATCAGAAACCAGAAAAACACAGCGGAGGCAGTATTTCTGAGCAACTGGGTAAAAACAACGGAAAAAACCAGAAGGAAGCAATACAGAATAACCCCCGGCCTTAGAACAAGCGCCGGGCGGCGTTTCTGCCTTTTTTTATCAGCCATACGATTTACCATGCTTTCTTTGGGGTATACAGTATCAAAAGCTTATCTTTGGGTTTTAAAAGGAACTTCAACGGTGCGGGCAACTTCTGTGAGGACTTCCGCTGCGCTTGCCTGATTCAGCCGTGCTTCCTGGCTGAGCATAATTCTGTGAGATACGGCAGGAATGAACAGTGCAGACACGTCTTCTGCAAGTACATAGTCTCTGCCTTTAATAAACGCATATGCCTGAGACAGTTTCATCAGCGCGAGAGATGCCCGGGGAGAAGCACCCAGCGCGATAGATTTTGTATTTCTTGTGGCGCTTACCAGTTGTACAATGTATCGGCTAATTTCTCCGGAAACAGCAACAGCGGAAACGATGCTGCGCAGATTTTGTATGGAATCTGCATTGGTGATAGAAGAAATCTGCGTCAGAGGATTTTCCGTTTTCCGATCCGCAAGAATCGCCATTTCCTCTGCTTCTGTGGGATATCCCATGGACAGGCGCATGATAAAACGGTCAAGCTGCGCTTCCGGCAGGGGATATGTACCGATGTAGCCGGAAGGGTTCTGGGTTGCAATAACCATAAACGGTGTGGGAATGGCATAGGTTGTTCCATCTACAGTAACCTGACCTTCCTCCATTGCTTCCAGAAGTGCTGACTGGGTTTTGGGGGACGCACGGTTGATTTCATCAGCCAGCAGCATATTACACATAACAAGACCGCTGCGGAATTCAAATTCTTCCCGGGAACGGTTATAAATATTAAACCCGGTAATATCTGAAGCCATGACGTCCGGTGTGAACTGTGCGCGGTTGAAGGAGAGCCCGGCGGCTTTGGATAGGGCTGCTGCCAGTGTGGTTTTTCCGACTCCGGGAACGTCTTCAATTAAAACATGTCCTCCTGCGAGCATAGAAGTAACCAGCATAACAATTTCGTTGCGCTTGCCGATCACGACTTTTTCCACTTCTGCAATTAAGGCTTGCACCAGCGCATTGGCCTTCTGCGCAGATTTCGTATTTTCACCGGAATAATCAAAATTCATATACTTCATACTATGCAATTTCCGCTCTGCGGAAATTGCATAGCTCCTCCTATGCGAATGATTTTCATTGTCACAAAAGACAAGAACGATTACATTTATTATAGCATATATGGTGAAAAAATACAATATCTTGTGATCATATTCGGGAAATATCTTTTTGAAACAGGCTTGACAAATTGGGAATCTATGCTAAAATAAGAATAAGAATCATTCCTAAAATTACAAAAAGAAGGGGGGAGCACTGTGACGGTACAAAAAAAGGTGATTCTGCAGGCTTTGGAAGACGCCGGCAGGACGCATCCCACGGCGGACACGATTTATTCTTTGGCGAAAAAACGACTTCCCCATATTTCAATGGGAACGGTTTACAGAAATCTATCCGATATGAGTGCCAGAGGCGAAATCATACGTATTCCCGTTACAGACGGACCGGATCGGTTTGATATGGAGATTTCCCGGCATGATCATGCCGTATGCAGGGTGTGCGGACGGCTGTTCGATCTTCCTCCCGGCGTAGTATACATACCGGATGGGTGCATGCCCCGGGAATGCCGCCTGCTGGATACGCATTTGCTTTTACAATGTATATGTGCGGCGTGTGAGGAACGCACGCCTGCTGACATATAAATGAAACGATTTAAGAAAGGTTTGGAATCAGCAATGGAACTGAAAGGGAGCAAAACGGAACAGAATCTGATGACAGCATTTGCCGGGGAATCCCAGGCAACAAATAAGTATGCATATTATGCATCTAAGGCAAAGAAGGACGGATACCAGCAGATTGCCGCAATTTTTGAAGAAACCTCCATGAATGAAAGAGAGCATGCAAAAATGTGGTATAAGCTTCTCCACGGCGGGATCGGCACCACGGCGGAAAATCTGAAAATGGCGGCAGAAGGCGAAAACTACGAGTGGACCGACATGTATGCGTCTTTTGCCAGAGAAGCAAGGGAAGAAGGATTTGATTCTATCGCAGCACTTTTTGAGGGCGTGGCAAAAATCGAGAAGGAGCATGAGGCAAGATATCTGAAGCTTCTGGAAAACGTGGAGGGAGGACTTGTATTTTCTAAGGATGGAGACAAGATCTGGCAGTGCCGCAACTGCGGACATATTGAAATCGGTAAGGCTGCGCCGGAGGTATGCCCGGTATGCGCGCATCCCCAGGGCTATTTCCAGATCAAGGCAGAAAACTATTAAAGCTGTTTCAGCAGAAAA
>CANTEM010000113.1 GCA_947652805.1 uncultured Clostridia bacterium
GATCACGCAGGTATGGGGCTATGATTATTACGGAGATGACCGGACGTTGGATACCCACATCAAGCTGCTGCGCAAAAGTCTCGGACCCTATGCAAAATTTATCGTTACCCTGAGGGGAGTGGGATACCGTTTTGATACAGAATCATAAAAAACGCAAAGGCACGCCCCGGCAGCCGGAGGGTATGCGGATCAACATGTTTCGGTATCTCACGATTTTTACCATGATCGTTCTGATTGTAATTTGGCTGTTGCAGGCGGTCTTTCTGGACGGGATTTACCGGCAGACAAAGAAGCATGAGATCAAGGCGGCTACCGGCAAAATAGAAGCGGCGGCAGGGAAGGATACTTTTGAAAAAACCGTATATGAAATTGCATCCCGGTACAATGCCTGTGTAAGCGTATATCAAATTGCCGGCAGTAAAGGAGCGCTTTTGATAGAGGCCCATACACAAACATACTGCATGATTCATTCCTCTCTTATGACAGATATGACGCTGAATACCATTTATGCCGGCGCTCTTGCGGAAGATATGTATACCTCGGTCAGTGAAACGGACACCGGCAAGGGATTTGAGAGCATGGTGTGTGCAAAGCTGGCGCAGGGAGGGGACAAGACAGAAAATCTGCTGATCGTATTGAACGCGGAGCTTCAGCCAGTGCGCGCCACCGTATCCACACTCCGGTATCAGCTGATTATGATTACCGTTATTTTGCTGGCAGTTTCCGCTGTAATGGCGTATATCATTTCCAATAAGGTGACAAGACCGGTTTCCGCTATGAACCGGGAAGCCAAGAAGTTGGCGCGGGGCAACTATGATGTGAATTTCCGGGGTGGCGAATTCCGGGAAACGGCGGAGCTTGGGCAGACGCTCAACTATGCGGCGCAGGAGCTTGCGAAGCTTGACGATCTGCAAAAGGAGCTGATCGCCAATATATCCCATGATTTGCGCACGCCCCTTACGATGATATCGGGATACAGCGAAATGATGCGGGATATTCCCGGGGAGATCACCCCGGAAAATATGCAGATCATTATTGATGAAACCCGGCATCTGTCCTCGCTGGTAAGCGATATGCTGGATCTTTCCAGGATCACCTCCGGTAGCCGACAGCCGAACAAGACGCTGTTTTCCCTGACCCAGTGTGTGCGGGATACGCTGGAGCGGTTTTCCCATCTGCGGGAGCGGGACGGATACCATTTTGTATTTGACGCGGCGGAGGAAGTCTATGTAGAGGCGGATCAGGTTCTCATTTTGCAGGTGCTGTATAATCTCATCTGCAATGCGGTGAATTATACCGGGGCAGACAAGCAGGTGCTTGTCCGGCAGACCCAGGAAGGAGAGATATGCCGGATCAGTGTAACGGATACTGGAGAGGGGATCGACCCGGAAAAACTGCCTATGATTTGGGACCGGTATTACCGTGCCAGTGACTTCCATAAGCGGGGCATTGCCGGAACGGGACTGGGACTTTCCATTGTGAAGAATGCACTGGTGCTCCATGACGCACCCTTTGGCGTATCCAGTAAAAAGGGAGAGGGCAGCACGTTCTGGTTTGAACTGCAAATTGCGAGGAATGAATGAAAAGGCTTCCTTGTGTTGGAGCTGCGTAGCAGATCTTGGGGGCTCCCGCGTTAGCGGGTGAGGGATTGTCTTGTAAAACTACCGATTTGCAGATTATCTAAAATAAAAGTATTACAATCCCCCAGTCGCTTCGCGACAGCCCCCTTTACACAAGGGGGCCTTAAAGTTATTGATTAACCCCAGGAGTTTGCGTCAGCGCGGAGCCTTACAGCTCGCCTAAAAACGCCAGCACGCCGTTGGCGACGCCCTCTGCAAACAGCTCCGGTTCGTTTGCCATAAGCGCTGCTTCATATGCATTTGTAATGAAGCCCAGTTCAATCAGGGTAGCCGGCATTTTTGTACGCCGCAGTACATAGAGCGTAGGGCGGGCAAAAACGCCGCGATTGGGCAGCCCGGTGGTAATTTCAAGCTGCGTGAGAATATTTTCAGCAAGAGTCTGGGCAGTCGTACCCAGCCGGTATACATATCCTTCCGATCCGGAGGCGGTGGGGATTTCTGATGCGTTTGCATGGAGACTGATAAAATAATCTGCGCCCCATGCGTTGGCATCGTTGACCCGGGCGGCGAGGGAAGATGCGTTGGAGGTTCCAAGCTGGGTCTGGGGTGTGGGACGGGAAAGCCGAACGTCCTGCCCGGCGGCGCGGAGAATTTCTGCGGTACGTACCCCGATTTCGTAAACCAAATCTTGCTCTCTGTAACCGTTTCCTTCCGCTCCGGAATTGGGATTGACCGGGTTGTGTCCCTGATCTATGTAGATTTTTGCCATGTTTAATACCATACCTTTCCGTATGAATTGCAATGGGGAGCAGTCCGCGTATAGGAAATAGGCGGGCGCCCATGCTTCTTTAGTACAGTATATGCACAAAACAGGAGAACCGATATGAAAGATTTGCAGAAAATTCTCAGCCGCGTTCGTTTGGCGGTGGAGCGTTATGATATGATAGAGGACGGGGACAAAATCGCGGTGGGCGTTTCCGGGGGAAAGGATTCCCTGGTGCTCCTTTGCGCCCTTGCGGAGCTGCGGCGTTTTTTGCCACGCCGGTTCTCTCTTTGCGCGATCACAGCGGATATGGGATTTGAAAAATCCCATCGCATACAGGCAGAGAAAAACATGCATGAGGAAATTGCAGAGCTTTGTAATCGGCTCCATGTACCTTATATTGTAAAGGAAACTGAGCTTGCAAGAATTATTTTTGACGTGCGCAGGGAATCCAATCCCTGTTCCCTTTGTTCCAGGATGCGGCGGGGTGTGCTTCATGATCTTGCATTAGAGAACGGGTGCAACAAAATCGCTCTCGGGCATCATTATGACGATGCGGCGGAGACGTTTATGCTGAATCTGTTCTTTGAAGGACGGGTGGGGTGTTTTTCGCCGGTGACCTATTTATCCCGGAAGGATCTGACAATGATCCGTCCCCTGGTTCTGACGGAGGAGAAGGAGATCAAACGGTTTGCGCGCAAAGCGGCGCTTCCTGTGGAGGAAAGTCCATGCCCGGCGGACAAGCATTCCGAGCGGGAATATATGAAGGAGTATCTCCATGCATTCGATGTAAAGCACCGAGGGCTGTACCGGCGGATCGTGGGCGCTATGGAGCGGGGACATATCGACGGCTGGATGGATTAAAAAAATATGTAAAAAGGCTCCCTTAGGCTTTTGTAGTCAGTCAGAATGATTGGATTACGGGCGGAAGTTTTTTCTTGCCTATTGACAACGGCAAAAATCCGTGCTATTATATCTAACAAGGTTAGTAATTATGAAAGGTACAGCAACACATGGACTACACTGAATTAGCGATACAACTTATTGATATGCGCGCCTCTGCACCGCAAATCAAGATGGAGCGAACCATGTCCCAAATTGCAAGGGGCGAGGTTTTAGCGTTAAATTACCTGGCAGCAAACGGAAACCGGGCATATCCCAAAGATATGAGCAAGGCACTTATGCTGACCACAGCGAGAGTCGCAGCCATGCTGAAATCTTTAGAGGGACAGGATATGATTACCCGAACCCCTGATCCCTCAGACAACCGACAGGTCATTGTCTGCCTGACAGAAAAAGGGATCACCTTAGTCGAAGAACGCCGAACCGGAATGATTCATTCGGTAGCAAAAATGCTGGAGGCTTTAGGGGAGGAGGATGCAAAAGCCTATGTCCGCATACAAGCCAAACTGATCGAACTGGGCGATATTTGGAGGTGAGAGTCTTTACAAAAACGCAGGACCAAACAACAAAATAGCTGAGGCGCTATAGATTACTATAGAGATAAGTCCTATGCGAGCAAATCGCATAGGACTTCATTTTTTAGGAGGTAACAACATGAACCCAATCATACAAGTGGAGCATTTCTCAAAAAAGTACGGAGATTTCACGGCGGTTGAACGGGTTGGCAGCAGCCAGAAAGGTTTCTGGAAAATCAATGAGCGT
>CANTEM010000114.1 GCA_947652805.1 uncultured Clostridia bacterium
TCTCCGCCGCACTTTACCTGTTCAATCGGTTTTCGCAGGTTACATTAAAAAACACGTATTTATCGACTGTAAGCTGTGAAATAGGCGGACAATACCTGGACCATTCCGCAATCAGCTTATCTTCCGCATATATATAAACTTCCTTCATATACTCCGTCACGCTGTTATTATAATGATCACACTGGGCATGCATATAGGTTTGTATCCTACCGGCGTGATCATACTCACATTCAGCGACTGCCGAAAGCTCTCCGCCGCAATATTGCAGTCCAAGGCTTTTGTTTCCGCAGTAGGATATATATTCCTTTTGCCCGTTTTGTGCAGTGCCAATATGCTTCTTATGGCTGTCGAAATAATGTGTCCCCGTTACCCGCGGATTATCTGCCTTGCACATTCTTCCCCTGGTGTAGTTTCCAACCACAATATCTTCAATCAGGCTGGGACAAAAGAACCCTCTGTAAAAGGTCTCGCCGCCTGCACTGTACTTTATTTCGGCAGTATTGGATTTCAGCCCGATATCCAGTTCATTTTGCCGGCCGCCGTTCTCCTTCATGATTTCAACGATTCTCTCGCAGTCCAGCCGGTAGGGCGCGCACAATGCATCATATTCATCTTCTGTCATCTTGAGCTTTTCAAGAAAAGAAGCATGACTGTCTGCAAGCCATTTGCGCATAGAAGCTTTTCCCTCATCCGATATAAATGGAAGATTATTCAAAAAATCATAGTTATTCATATATGTTCACCTACCTTTTATGGATCTGACAAATCAAATTCCATAATATGCCGCTGCTCCCGCATACCTTCATGAAGATAGAATCCATGGGCAGCTTCATTGAACGCCCATACATTCAGTTCCAGCCGTCCGCAGCCCTGTGTGCGCCCGTACTCCTTCGCATAATCCAGCAGCAGCTTTCCGTATCCCTCTTTCTGGGCTGTCGGACTGACCGACATGTCCTCCACCCATAAGGCACGCGCATCGCGCAAAATCTTATGCTGTACCGTCTCCCGGATTTTACACATCAGCAGTCCCGTGACTGCGCCTGCACCGTCTGTAGATACGAAAATCTGCATGTCTCCCGTTTCCATAAAGCAGAGCAGTTCCTCTCTTGTATATGCTCCTCTGCCGGAGCAGAACAAATCACCCCGCTTACTACTGTGACAATCGGCAACATGCAGCAGCAGCGACAGCAGTGCATCCATATCCCCCGGTACAGCTTTCCGAACCGTTTTTTCCATGACCGTCCTCCTTTTTATAAAAGGTCCGGGAAGGCATACCGCCTTCCCGGACCCATCAGCAGGCCCTCAGCGAGCCACTTCTTCCATTATAAATGCTTCCAGGATATCGCCTTCCTTGATATCGTTGAATTTCTCCAAACCGATACCACACTCATATCCCTGCTGCACTTCTTTTGCATCATCCTTAAACCGACGCAAGGATGAAATCTTATCCTCTGCCACAACAATACCGTCACGCACAACGCGGATCTGGGCATTCCGGGCAATCATACCGTCCTGTACATAGGATCCGGCAATGATACCCACATTGGGCACACGGATCGTCTGACGAACCTGCGCCTGACCGATCACCTTTTCCACAAATTCCGGTGCCAGCATACCCTTGGTAGCAGCGGTGATTTCTTCGATACATTCATAAATGATCCGGTAGGTGCGGATGTCAACCTTCTGCCGCTGGGCAGAATCAATCGCACCACGGTCGGGACGAACATTAAATCCAACGATGATCGCGTTGGAGGCAGCCGCCAGCATAACGTCGCTTTCCGTAATACCGCCCACAGCGGAATGAATCACCCGGACACGCACTTCCTCATTGGAGATTTTCTCCAGAGACTGCTTTACAGCCTCGGCAGAACCGCCAACGTCCGCTTTCACGATGATGTTCAGCTCCTGCACGCCTTCCTTGATCTGAGCAAACAAATCGTCCAGATTAACCTTGGCGTTGATGCGGAACTCTTCTTCCTTGGCTTTTGTACGCCGCTGATCTGCCAGGGTTCTTGCCATACGTTCATCTTCTACAGCGTTGAACTCATCCCCTGCAAGGGGAACTTCTGCAAGACCGATAATCTCTACCGGAACAGAAGGACCTGCCTCTTTCAGCGTCTGTCCCTTATCATTGGTCATTGCACGCACACGACCAACAGAAGTGCCGGCAATGACAATATCTCCGGCATGGAGTGTACCGTTCTGCACCAGAACAGTAGCAACGGGCCCGCGTCCCTTATCCAGCTGTGCTTCAATGACGATACCTTTTGCACGGCGCGCCGGATTTGCCTTATATTCCTTTACTTCTGCAATCAAAAGAATGTTTTCCAACAGATCCTGAATGCCGTCTCCGGTGAGTGCGGAAACAGGAACGCACATTACATCGCCGCCCCATTCTTCCGGCACGAGATTGTAGTTGGTAAGTGCAGACTTCACCGCATCCGGATTTGCACCCGGCTTATCCATTTTATTGATAGCAACAATGATTTCTACCCCGGCTGCCTGGGCATGATTGATTGCTTCTACAGTCTGGGGCATAATGCCGTCGTCTGCTGCAACCACCAGGATCGCAATATCCGTTGCCTGTGCACCCCGGGCGCGCATTGCAGTAAAGGCTTCGTGACCGGGTGTATCCAGGAAGGTGATTTCCTTATCATTGATGCTGACTCTGTAAGCGCCGATATGCTGGGTAATACCGCCCGCTTCCCCGCTGGTTACGCTGGTATGACGGATCGCGTCCAGAAGGGAGGTTTTGCCGTGGTCAACGTGACCCATAACGCAGACAACAGGTGCGCGCTCTACCAGATCGCCGCTGTCGTCCTCTTCTTCGCTGAACAGTTTTTCCTCAATGGTAACAACCACCTCTTTGGTGACCTGAGCTCCCAGCTCTTCCGCAACCAGAAACGCAGTGTCAAAGTCGATGATCTGATTCACAGTCACAATACTGCCCATAAGCATCAGCCGCTTCACAACCTCCGCAGCCGTCACCTTCAGTCTGGAAGCAAGCTCGCCTACAGAAATTTCATCGGGAACGGTAATTTTCAGCGGCTGCTTTTTCGCTTCCATAGCAGCTTTGCGACGCAGTTTTTCCATAGCCGCGCTTTCTTTATTTCTGTTCTTTGCAGAACGCACGTCCCGGGTATTTTGCTTTTTCAGCTTCTGCTTACCAGCAGCAAGCTGATCCCGGTTCGTTTCCGGTGCAAACTTCTCCAGACGCTCGTCATATTTTGAAAGATTTACAGAAACGGAACGGGTATCTACCACACGGGTAGTACCGGTTCTCTTACGCTCATTTGCAGGCGCCGACTGCTTTGCTTTTTGCTTGGACATAGTCGTCTGATCCGGCGTAAAGTCGCGGCTCTGCCCCATAGCCGCCGCTTCCTGCCGCTGTTGCAGCGTTTGCTGAATCTTCTGGCTTACATTCTGTGCGCCACGCTTCTGATTCGGATTGGATTTCGGCGCAGATGCTTCCTGCCGCTGTTTCGGCTGCTGCGGTTTTGTCGCTGGCGCAGCTTTTGCCTGTGCTGCCGCCTGCTGCTTCTGTGCAGCCGCTGCTTCACGGCGGGCTTTTTGAGCAGCCTCTTCCTCTGCGCGGGCGCGGGCTGCCGCCGCAGCCTTTAAGAGTGCTGCGTCTTTCGCTTTTTCTCTTGCAATTGCTTCTGCCTTTTCTCTTTCTGCCTGTTCGGCAGCAGCTCTGGCTTCTGCTTCCTTCTTTGCTTCTTCTGCTGCGCGTTTTGCCGCTTCCTCTTCCGCTTTTCTCTTTTCAGCAGCAGCCTGGGCGGCTTTGCTCATTCTGACAGAAGGAATGCGTGTTTTACCGTGCAGATATCCTTCAATATCTGCAATCTGGTTCTCCTTTGTGAGTGTGTCCAAAAAGAGATTGAATTCCTCCGGCTCCAGATTTGCCATGGATTTTTTGCCGGTAATCCCTTCCTCCTCCAACGCTGTGATCAGATCCTTGCTACATCCAACAAATGGTCAAACAATCCCC
>CANTEM010000115.1 GCA_947652805.1 uncultured Clostridia bacterium
GACATACTATTTGTCTTATCTGTATCTGCGGTATGGCACGTGGGATACTGTGTTTGCAGCATATAATGCCGGACACGGCAGTGTAGATGAATGGCTGGAAAATGAAGAATATATAGATGATAACGGAAGGCTTATCAAGATTCCGTATAAGGAAACGGCAAACTATGTAAAAAAAGTCAATCATGCGATAGAAGTCTATACAAGATTGTATTATGAATCATAAACAGCAGAAAGGATGATAGAAATGGCAGATGAAAAGACAAAGGCAGAGGCGTTGCGGGAGCAGCTTCTGTATAAGAAAAAGAGTGTATTTGAAACAATGAGCGGCACAGATGTGGAACGTGCCGGAGCATATGCAGACGGATACAGCGAATACCTGTTCCGGGCAAAAACAGAGCGGGAAGCAGTAAAAATATCTGTGACCATGCTGGAGAATGCAGGATATACCCCTTATACTTTGGGAGATTCCGTGATTCCCGGGGGCAAGTATTATCTGAACAATCGGGACAAAGCGCTGTTTGCGTTCCGGATTGGTACGGAGCACATTAACAGCGGTGTGCGCATCAGCGCCGCCCATATTGATTCTCCCCGTTTGGATTTAAAGCAGCATCCTCTTTTCGAGGAAGAGGGCATGGGATATCTGAAAACCCATTATTACGGCGGTATCCGGAAATATCACTGGCCTACGATTCCCCTGGCGCTGCACGGCGTGGTGACAAAGCAGGACGGAGAAACAATTGAGGTTAATATCGGTGAGGACAGCGGAGATCCTGTATTTGTGATTACAGATTTGCTGCCCCACCTCGGTAAAACCCAGGGAGCAAAGCCCCTGGACAAGGCGTTTGCCGGAGAAGGGCTGAACCTTCTCATCGGTGCATCTCCGCTACTGGAAGAGGACGGAACGCCCGCAGATGGATCCGACAGTGTGAAGCTGAATATGATGCGTATTCTGAATGATAAATATGGAATCGTGGAAAGCGATTTTATGACGGCAGAGCTTTGCGCCGTGCCTGCCGGACGGCCTGTAGACATTGGCTTGGACCGGTGCATGATCGGTGCGTACGGTCACGATGATAAGGTGTGCGCTTATCCTGCGCTTACAGCGCTCATCGACAGCGAGGACAGCGAACATACAGTTATTTGCGTTCTTGCAGATAAAGAGGAAACAGGCAGCGACGGAACGACTGGCATGCAGAGTGCGCTCCTTACCGATTTGATTGGCGAACTGTCCGCCGCCCTTGACGGGAATGCAGCACTTGTACGGAGCCGTTCCATGTGCCTGTCGGCAGATGTAAATGCGGCGTTTGATCCCCTTTACAGCGAGGTATTTGAAAAGCGGAATGCTGCTATGATTAACAGCGGCGTGGTGCTGTCGAAATATACCGGAAGCGGCGGTAAATATTCTACAAATGATGCTTCCGCCGAGTATATCGGAAAAATCCGCGACATGTTTACAAGGGATAATGTACTTTGGCAGACAGCGGAGCTTGGTAAAATTGACGAAGGCGGCGGTGGAACCGTTGCAAAATATATTGCCAATGAAAATATAGACACGGTAGATTTGGGTGTGCCTGTGCTGTCGATGCACGCGCCCTTTGAAGTAATCTCCAAATTGGATTTGTATGAGACATACAAGGCCTTTCTGGCTTTTTGTAAATGAGGATATATGATAGATAAGCTAAAGGAAGTCAAAGACCGTTTTTTGCAGGTGGAAGCTGATTTATCCCAACCGGAAACAATGGCGAACATGGAATTGTACACAAAGCTGATGCGTGAATACAAATCCCTACAGCCTGTTGTGGAAAAGTATGATTTGTATGAAAAGCTCACCCGGGACTGCGCCGAGGCTGCCGAACTGATGGAATCGGAGGCGGACGGCGAGCTGCGTGCTCTGGCACAGGAGGAATATCATGCGGTACGGGAACAGATTGCAAGGACGGAAGAAGAACTGAAATTTCTGCTTCTCCCCAAGGATCCCAACGATGACAAAAACGTCATCGTTGAGATCCGTGCCGGCGCAGGCGGGGAAGAAGCCGCACTGTTTGCCGGAGTGCTGCTGCGTATGTATACCATGTACGCGGAAAGCCATCGGTTCAAAACAGAAATACTTTCCCAGAATGAAACAGGACTTGGCGGTTATAAGGAAATTTCCTTCATGGTGTCTGGCGAAGGCGCTTATTCCCGACTGAAATATGAATCTGGCGTGCATCGGGTGCAGCGGGTTCCGGAAACAGAATCCTCCGGACGTATCCACACGTCTACGGCAACCGTTGCCGTTTTGTGTGAAGCAGAGGAAGTTGAAGTAGAAATCAACTCCGCCGATTTGATTGTGGAAACCTGCAAATCCAGCGGCGCCGGCGGACAGCACATAAATAAGACAGAATCCGCAGTACGTATGATACACAAGCCTACCGGTATCGTTGTGGAATGTCAGGAGGAACGCAGCCAGTTCAAAAACAGAGACAAAGCGCTGAAGCTTCTTCGGACAAAGCTGTACGATATGGAACAGCAGAAGCAGGCGGAGCAAATAGCAGGAGAACGCCGGGGACAGGTGGGAACCGGAGACAGAAGCGAACGGATCCGCACCTATAATTTCCCCCAGGGACGTATATCCGATCACAGAATCGGGCTTACCTTGTATAGTCTGGATAGCTTTGTAGACGGAAATCTGGATCAGATGATCGATGCATTGGCAACAGCGGATGCTGCACAGCGGCTGAAGGGAGCCGGTGCAGATGAAAACTGAGTTTATCAAGCTTACAGATATAGAAGATACAGATGCGGAAACATTTCTGCGTGCCGGTAAAATTCTCCGGGAAGGCGGTCTGGTGGCGTTTCCAACGGAAACGGTTTATGGACTTGGTGCGAATGCATTGGACCCAGACGCTGCGAGAAAAATATATGCTGCCAAGGGACGTCCTGCGGACAATCCTCTGATTGTGCATGTGGCAGATCCCCGGGAGGCGGAAGCATTCGCTGTAACGACACCGGTATATTATGCGCTGGCGCAGCGCTTTATGCCCGGTCCCCTTACAGTGATTCTGGATAAAAAGCCTCTTGTTCCCGATTCTGTTACAGGAGGACTTGATACGGTAGCTGTTCGATGCCCCGGTCATATCGCTGCAAGACGGCTTATCCAGGCTGCCGGAGTTCCCATTGCTGCGCCCAGCGCAAATCTGTCCGGTTCTCCTTCTCCTACTACGGCGGAACATGTTCTTGCCGATCTGTCAGGCAGGGTAGAGATGATCCTGGACGGCGGAGCGTGTGCAATTGGTGTGGAATCCACGGTAATCCGGCTTACAGACGAGGGCTGCACGCTGCTGCGTCCCGGTGAGGTTTTGCCGAGGGAGCTTGCATCGGTTGTGAAAAATGTGTTTGTGGCTCCAGCAGTGCTGGATCCGGATGCGGCGGGAGATCATCCCCAGTCGCCCGGTATGAAATACCGGCATTACGCGCCGAAAACAAAGCTGATCCTGGTGGAAGGCAGCAGGGATGCATTTGTGGATTTTGTAAACAGCAGGAAGGATTTCTGCGGAGTTCTTGCCTATACGGAGGATTTGAAACGATTTAAACAGGCAAAGATAATGGATTTGGGCGGAGAAAACGATCCTGCTGCACAAATGCACAATCTATTTCGGATTCTGCGGGAAGCAGATCATATGCAGGTACCGGTGATTTATGCACCGCTCCCACCCAAGACAGACGAATATCTCGCGCTCTATAATCGAATTATCCGGGCTGCCGGATGTGAAGTAATAAAAGGACGGTCATAATTCATGGCAAGAAAGAAGAAAGTGGAAGAAGCTCCCCAGATACAGGCGGAGATTGTCAATCAGCCGATTACGGAAACGATTGAGACAAACTACATGCCCTATGTAATGAGCGTGATTATCTCCCGTGCAATTCCGGAAATCGACGGCTTTAAGCCCTCCCACATATCCGGCAGGGAAACTTCTGTCTCCACATAACATCCTTTTACGGG
>CANTEM010000116.1 GCA_947652805.1 uncultured Clostridia bacterium
TATGTCAACTTTGCTATAATCGTCTGAATCGGCGCAGGCGGCGAAGGTCGCTTTCTTTATAGGTAAAGAAAGGGTTTGAAAATGAAAAGTAAATTTATAACGGTTCTTCTGGTTGTGGCGGTATTTATACCGTCGATCGTTTCGGTTGTTTATTTTAACAAAGTAAACGGCGGTGTGGCAGATGCACACAACACAGTATCTATGACGGTAAAGGACGTTGCAGGCAGCACGTATGTGTTTAACAGAAGCGACGGGGAAAAAGCAACGGATATGATTTCGTTTTTCCTGGAAATGAATGCCAATGCCACGGAAATTGCCAGCATTCCTTCTACGATTGCAGAAAATGATTTCTACCAGGTAACCATCAGCACGGCTGTAAAGGATGCAGGATACAAGTATTATTTCACGCTCATCAGTGCAGACTGCTATTTCATGGACGGCGACGGAAAAGTATATCAGATTGCTGAAAAGGACGCCCAAAAGTTCCTGGAAAGCAGCTACGCTGCCAGCCTGTATGAATACGGCGCGCCGCCGGTGCTTTCTCTTGGAAGCAGCCAGGCGAAACCAGTATCCTCTGTTTGGAACTTCCAAAACAGCGCGGGGGAATTTACCAAGGCGGACACCTCTTTTTCAATAGGCGCTGAAACGGAGAACTATGCATTGGAAGGCGGACTGGTGATGAACTTCTCCGTGCAGCCGGATTATTTCGGGGTGAAGATTACCGATCAAAGCACCAATGCAGTGGTGTTTGATGATCTGTATGAAAATATTTCTGCTTTGACTGTGTCTGATTCCATGAAGGTTCGCGCAGAGGTTTCTGCCAAATGGTACGAGGATGCACAGCGCAGCTATTACGGTGAACAGACCTATGCCTTTGATGCGCAGCTCAGCGCGCCGGCGCAGTTTTATGCCGGAACGACTACGCTGCAAATCGGCGAGTTTATCTGCGTGACCGGACTCAATGTAAGCAGCCCGGAAAATATTGTATTTACAAGTGAGCCGGCTATAAACTATACTCCTACCTTCTTTAAGGACGGAGAAGCGGGCAAAGTGCATGCGCTGATCCCCTTTAACTGGGATCTTGCAGCAGGCAGCTATACGCTGAACTTTGCATATGGAGGCGCTTCTCAGCAGATCAATGTTACACTGAATCAGCGGACGAACATTTTCCGTGAGAGAGCGATCAACATTGATAAAAATGTTGTTGCAACATACGGTTCGGATGCAGCTATTGAGCGATGCAATACGGAACTTTCGGCAATTGCGAAAAAGTCTTCTGCTACCCAGTATTGGCAGGGAAGCTTCCTGCCCGGCGCAGATGAGGGCGCGTTGAAAAACGGATTCGGACATACCATGAAGGTATCCGGCGGCAGTATGCAGTATCGGCATACCGGCATTGATTATGCTTTGCCGGCAGGTACACAGATTCAGGCAGTCAATGCCGGTGAGGTTATCTATGCGGGATATCTGGATTACAGCGGATATACTGTGGTAATCGAGCATGGATACGGACTGAAGAGCTGGTACTGCCATATGAATAACGCGTCTGTTGCTGTAGGTGATAAGGTTGAGAAGGGCGCGGCGGTCGGTGTTGCAGGATCTTCCGGCTTTGCGGCAGAAACAGGCGTGCATATTGGAATGACAGTGTTTGACGTGCCTGTTTGTCAGTACACATTGTGGGATAGTGGCACAAATAAGGGAATTCCTGTATATACGGTAGAATGACTTTAAAGCCTCCCTTTTATAAAGGGAGGCTTTAAAACCCCTGGCAGAAAAGGATAAAGGCTCCCACCAACTGGAGTTTACGAAGTGAATCCCCTTGGGTGCTCCCGCGTAGCATACACCTTAAAAAGGCCCCCTTGTGCAAAGGGGGCTGGCTCCGCGGTAGCGGGTGAGGGATTGTTTGCCGGGTCTGCAAGTTTTTCAAAATCTGTAAACACCTCTTACCAATGCAAAGAAAAGGAGCGATACAGCATGATCATCAGCGGATTGCAAAAACTGACTCTTTTGGACTTTCCAGGCAGAACTGCCTGCACAGTGTTTTTTAGCGGATGTAATTTTCGGTGCCCCTTCTGTCACAACGCTTCACTGGTCCGGGGGCAGGGAGACAGAATTGAAACAGAAGATTTTTTCGCTTTTCTCCGCTCCCGCAAAGGGATTTTGGACGGCGTCGCCGTGACTGGGGGCGAACCCCTGCTTCAGCCGGAGCTGGATGCTTTCCTATCACAAATAAAAGAAATGGGATTTTTAATAAAATTGGATACCAACGGCAGCTTCCCTGAAAAGCTGCGGAAACTGGTGGAAAGCCGCCTTGTGGATTATGTTGCAATGGATATAAAATCCTCTCGGGAAGGATATGCCCGCGCGGCGGGGTGTACGGTGGATCTGGAAAGCGTTTGCGAAAGCGTAGACTACCTGCTCAGCGCGCCAGTAGCGTACGAATTTCGTACTACAGCAGCCAAGGGACTGGTCACGCCGGAAGATTTTACAGGGATCGGAAAGTGGATCCAGGGGGCGCAGCAGTATTTTATCCAGGGCTTTGTAGATTCGGGCGACCTATTAGGAAGCGGCGTTTGCGCATACTCAAAAGAGGAAATGGAAGTCCTGCGGGATATTGTTTTGCCATATGTTCCCGCTGTTTCCCTGCGCGGCGTTTGACACGCCGAGAAAACGTGCAGAAAAAGCAAATTCTATGTTGATAATTTGTGAAAAATGCCAGAGTAGATTTGATTGACATGAATTTTGCCCTGTGATACAATAAAGATGTAGAAAAAACGCTTTCGCAACTGACGGAAAAGGCCTGCCGCCGGCAGTGCCTGGCGGGGAACCGCAATGGAACGAAAGTGAATCGGCCGTCCGTCTGGGCACGTCTTATTCTATGGAATAAGACTGCCTTTTTTGTTTTTTATGTTCCATTTTGGCGAAATCGTATAGAAATAAGGAGTGGCAAATGAAAAAAATAGCTGTAATTATGGGAAGCGACAGTGATTTGCCTGTTGTAGGCAAAGCGATTGATACTTTGCAGGAATTGGAAATTCCTACAGAGGTACATGTATTTAGTGCACATAGAACGCCGGAGGCATGTGCTGCTTTTACAAAAACTGCACGGGGAAACGGATTCGGTGCGATTATCGCCGCAGCAGGCAAGGCCGCGCATCTGGCAGGTGCGATTGCAGCGAATACCACCCTGCCGGTGATCGGCATTCCTGTGAAAAGTTCTACTTTAGACGGACTGGACGCCCTTCTTTCCACTGTGCAGATGCCTTCCGGGCTGCCGGTGGCTACCGTCGCCATTGACGGCGCTGCAAACGCGGCACTGCTGGCGGCACAGATTATTGCTGTAGAAGATCAGGCACTGGCGGACAAGCTGGATGCGCTGAGAGTGAAAAATACGGAAGCCGTTTTGAAGAAAGATGCGGAAATTTGCGCAAAATATCATAATTGATTTTATATAAGGGGATTTTGAAAATGGAAAAAAGAGAGCAGATGTACGAGGGAAAAGCCAAAAAAGTTTTTGCCACAGACGATCCGAATTTGTGTATCGTTTCCTACAAGGATGATGCTACCGCTTTCAACGGTCTGAAAAAAGGCACCATTGCCGGCAAGGGCGTAATCAACAACCGGGTGACCAATTATCTGATGGGTAAGCTGGAACAGGAAGGAATCCCCACACACTTTGTAGAGGAACTGAGCGAGCGGGACACACTGGTGCGCCGGGTATCTATCGTTCCCCTGGAAGTAATTGTGCGCAATATTGCGGCAGGATCCTTTTCCAAGCGGTTCGGCGTGCCGGAAGGAACCGATCTGAAATGCTCCACAATCGAATTTTGCCTCAAGGATGACGACCTGGGCGATCCCATGGTGAATGAATATCATGTATATGCCTGCGGCCATAGGCGACTCCTTTCGTTGTTATTCAGATTTGAATTCGGCAATGGTA
>CANTEM010000117.1 GCA_947652805.1 uncultured Clostridia bacterium
ATAAATTCGCTTGTTCCGTTTTATTTTAATACAAACTCACGCATTTTGCAAGGGGGTTACGCCATTTTTTGCCCAGCAAGGCAAAAATACGGGGGCTTTTTTATATTTCACTATATTTCAATCAGTTCTTTTGGGCACTGGGTCAGATTTTTTGCACCCCCCGGCACAATACAAACCATATCTTCAATCCGACAGCCCCAGCGACCCGCAAGATAAATCCCCGGCTCCACCGTTACGATTTCCCCTACCCGCAGCTTCGCGTCGCCGCTGCGTATATTCAAGTTCGGAGACTCATGGATTTCAAGTCCCACGCCATGGCCAAGCCCGTGACCAAATGTGCCTGCATATCCGGCGTGATCAATTATATCCCGTGCAATCTGATCCATTCTAAAACAGGACTGCCCTTCGCCGATCACATCCAGCACAGCCTCCTGGGCGCGGCGCACAGTGTCATACACCCGGCGCATCTGCGCGTCCGCTTTGCCGATTACAACGGTTCGGGTCATATCGGAATGGTATCCTTCATAAACTGCGCCGAAATCAAAGGTGAGGAATCCCTTTTCCAACGGTACGTTTCTGGGAATGCCGTGGGGAGAAGACGAAGCAGAACCGGATACAGCAATTGTTTCAAAGCTGATACCCTGTGCGCCGTTTTTCTTCATTAAATATTCTAACTCCGCCGCAAGCTCCATCTCCGTCGCCCCATAGGTAATGCGGGGCAGCAGCTGATCAAAAGCCGATTCAGCGATCCGCTGCGCTTTTTCCACACAATCAATTTCATACGCATCCTTCACGCTGCGCAGTGTCTGAAACAGGTTCCCAAGGGGCACAAACCGAATCCCTGGGCAGTCCTGTTCCAACGCAGACAAGCCCCGGCAGGTCAGCGTACCGTCCTCGTATCCCACTGACCGAATCCCCCCGGCAGTCAAAAGCATGGGCAGCCAAACCCGCCGTGGCTCCTCCGGCATAATTACGGTAAACAATTCCTTCGGAATGGTACGCCGCGCCGCTTCCACGTACCGAAAATCCTGAAAAGCATATGCATCATCCATAGTGATCAGAAGGGTTCCATCCGGGTTGGGAAATCCGCTTGCATACAAATGATTTTCTGTGCCGGTGATCCATATTGCATCCAACTGCATCGCCTCCATGGATGCACGCAGCGCCCCCAGCCGTCCGCTTAAAATTTCTTTCATAGACCGATCCTCCCGTTTTACTCTCTCACGTCATGGATTTGTCGATATTTGCGCAGATATGGTTTTTCCAACAGACGTTTAAATCGAAAAAATAAGGTTTTCTTATCCCGAATCGGCGGAACGATCCATGCAGGAATGCCAAATCGCTTTCCCGCCGCACAGTCTGTCAGCAGCTGATCTCCCAAAAGGATTGCCTGATCCCTGCTCACACCAAGCTGTGCGCATGCAGCCGCCAGAAATTTTGTGCTCGGTTTGCCTGCTTCGGCAAAAGCCACACAGCCCAGAGGCTCGTTAAACAGCTCCACCCGCTCTTTATTATTATTGGAAACAAAGGCGACAAAAATCCCCGACCGACGCATTTTCTCTATCCATTCCGTCAGCTTTCCGGGGGGAAGGGGGTCGTCATAGGTAGCCAGCGTATTGTCTATATCACACAGCAGAACGCTCCGCCCTGCCGCGTGCACCATATCCGGTGTAATCTCATAATAATGCCCGAACATCCGGTCGGGCACAAGCCATTTTTCAAATATCAAAGCATGCTCCCCCACTATATATTGCAAAACAGTATATCACAAAAAAACAGTCTGCGCAACAATTCCTATCAGATGATTTTCAGAAATTTAATAATATCGCGTATAATCAGCAATACATTGCCTTTAAAATATATTCCAATCAAATATATTTACGAGGTACGCCATGAGATTTCGAGAACGGGTTGCGCAGTTCTTTTACGGCCGCTACGGCATCGACAGCCTGTATTACGGTCTTCTTGTTTCCTTTTTCGTTTTATGGATTTTGCGGATCATCTTTGCATTTCTTCCGCCTGTAAGCATTGTCATTTATGTCCTGGAAACCCTGTTGCTAATCTGGATGCTGTTTCGCTGCCTGTCCAGAAACATCTCCGCACGCCAGCGGGAAAATGAGATTTTTACCTCCTTCTGGAGAAAAATCAAAAATTTCTTCGTTCTGCAAAAAAATAAGATTCGAGACTGGAAAAATTTCCGCTATAAAAAATGTCCCTACTGCAAAGCGGTGCTGCGGCTCCCCAAGCGAAAAGGCACCCATTCCGTGATTTGTCCCCGCTGCGCCAAACGGTTTGACGCAACGACACGGATATAAACGAAAGGCAGGGTCGTACAATGCAGGAAGCCTCCAAGGGTGACACCCCGATACAAATGGAAATCGTCACAAGCTTTATTCAGACGAAAATCTCCTTTGCCCGGATCATGACAACAATCGTACAAGAATTCGGACTTACGCCGCTTTCCTCTATCACACTGAATCTGATCGCCAATCAGGAAAATCCCACTGTGAGCAGCATTTTCAAAGCGCTGGATCTGAATCAGGGAAACGTATCCTCCATGTGCAAAAAGCTGGAGAGCGACGGGTTCATTACACGGGAAAGAAACAAAAATGATGAACGCAGCGTCGTGCTGCAAATCACAAAGCAGGGGTGCGATGCACTGACGGGAATCGAACAAACCCTGCACGCCTATTTTTGCGGCAATACCGCTATTCCGGAAAAGGATTTGCATAAAGCCGCGGCGGGTATTGACACACTGAAAAGAATCGTACACAGCATTGAAGAACAGTTCTGTAAAAAAGAGGAGGTCTCACAAAATGCTTGAACTGAAGAATATCAAAAAAACGTACGTCACGGGAAACATCAAAACCGCTGCGCTGGACGGAGTAAGTCTGACCTTTGGCAGCAACGAATTCGTGGCGATTTTGGGCGCCAGCGGATCGGGCAAAACCACACTGCTCAATGTCGTTGGCGGATTGGATCAGTACGAATCAGGCGATCTTGTGATAAACGGCACCTCCACAAAGGAATATAAGGACAGAAACTGGGATTCCTACCGGAATCACTCTGTAGGCTTTGTATTTCAAAGCTATAATCTGATCCCCCACCAGTCTGTGCTTTCCAATGTGGAGCTGGCGCTGACCCTGTCCGGCGTTTCCAAATCGGAACGACGCAAACGTGCCCGACAGGCTCTTTGTCAGGTAGGACTGGAAAATCAGATCCATAAAAAGCCCTCTCAAATGTCCGGTGGGCAAATGCAGCGGGTTGCCATCGCAAGAGCCTTGGTCAACAATCCGGAAATCATTCTTGCAGACGAGCCTACCGGAGCATTGGATACGGAAACCAGTGTGCAGATTATGGAACTTTTGCAAAAGGTTGCTCAGGACAGACTGGTGATCATGGTCACCCACAATCCGGAGCTTGCTGAAACCTATGCCACTCGGATCGTGCGGCTGCGGGACGGAAAGGTGATTTCCGACGAAGCGAATGCCCAATGCGCCGCAGCTTTGCCGGAGCAAAAACCGGCAGATGCCAAAAAGGATGCCGTGTCTCCCAAAAAGAAGAAAACCTCCATGTCCTTTTTCACTGCCCTGTCTCTTTCCCTGAATAACTTAATGACGAAAAAGGGGCGCACTGCTCTCACCTCCTTTGCAGGTTCCATTGGAATCATCGGCATTGCGCTGATTTTATCTCTTTCCAACGGTATCCAGCTTTACATCAATCGGGTGCAGGAGGATACCCTCTCCGGTTATCCCGTCACTATACAAACAGAAAACATAGATTTGGAAGAAATGCTCACCGCATTTATGGGCACAGATGAAAAGAAATATGACGATGGCAAAATTCACTCCTCTGCCCAAATCCAAGATATGTTCAATTCTCTCGCATCCATTGATACCAC
>CANTEM010000118.1 GCA_947652805.1 uncultured Clostridia bacterium
CTTTTCTGTAAGAACTTTTCCGCTATTCCATTTTTCATTCTGTATTGTTTGATTTTGTCATAGAATTGGCCAAAATGTACATTACCGCTGCCGGGGCAGCGGTGATGTATATATGGTATTGTTTTAAAAGAAATTACTCAGCTTTATCAGCTTCTTCCTTCTTGGGAGCAGCTTTTTTAGCGGCAGGCTTTTTAGCGGTGGTTGTACCGGCAGCTTTCTTTGTTGTAGTTGTGGTCTTTTTCGCAGGTGCTTTCTTTGCAGCGGGCTTTGCTTCTTCAGCAGCGTCAGTTTCATCCGTTTCAGCCTTTGCTTTTGCAGGAGCCTTTTTCTTTTTGGGAGCTTCAGCCTTAATTACAGCAGCTTCCTTAACCAGATCCACTGCTTTTTTCACTTTAATGTCTTCACTCAGTGCATCGGCTTCAATGGATTCCTTGATTTTATCGCTTTCCATATTATATGCCTCAGCAAGCCGGGTATATTCAGCTTCCAGTTCTTCTTCTGTAACGCTGATATTTTCAAGCTGTGCAATTTTTTCCAGAGCCAGGCGGGTTTTAACCTGCTTTTCAGCCTGCGGGCGCATTTGAGCACGCAGAGCATCCAGATCCATACCGGTATACTGGAAGTATTTTGCAAGATCCAGTCCCTGCATACGGAGACGTGTGTCGTAATCCCGAACAAAATTCTCTGTTTCAGTTACGAACATGGCTTCAGGAATATCCGCTTCCAGCTTTTCGATCAGTGCGTCGATCAACTGTTCCTCAACAGCAGCGTCAGCAGCTTTTTCTTTTCTGGAGGTAATATTTGCCCGAATATCTGCTTCATATGCAGCAAGTGTATCAAAATCTGAAACATCCTTTGCAAATTCATCGTCCAGTGCAGGCAGTTCCTTGCGCTTCAGTGCGTTCAGCTTTACTTTGAATACAGCAGCTTTTCCAGCCAGGTCCTCTGCATGATATTCAGCAGGGAAGGTTACATTTACATCAAAAGCATCGCCAATGTTCTTGCCGATAATCTGATCTTCAAATCCAGGGATAAACTGACCGGAACCAAGGATCAGCTCGTGACCTTCTGCTTTGCCGCCTTCAAACGCTTTGTCTTCTACAAAGCCTTCAAAATCAATATTTGCAGTGTCGCCGTTTTCAGCGGCACGGTCTGTAACGTCGATCATACGTGCGTTGCGGTCACGTACGCGTTCGATTTCTTCTGCAACCTCGCTGTCCTGTACAGCTTCCACATTCTTTGTTACTTCGATACCTTTATAACCGTCGATTGCAACTTCCGGTTTTACGTATACTTTCGCAGTAAGAGCTACACCGTTTTCATCCACACTGTCGATAGAGAAATCAGGCTGGCTGACAGCGGCAATGCCGGATTCCTTCAGTGCGTCTGCATATGCTTCCGGCAGCAGGTCATTGATCGCGTCTTCATAGAAAACGCCCTTGCCGTACATTTTTTCTACGATAGAACGGGGCGCCTTGCCGCGGCGGAATCCGGGCACGGTGATATTCTTAGCGCGCTTTTTATATATTTTATCTACTGCTTCGGCAAATGCACTGGGATCAATTTCGATTTTCAACTCGTACAAATTTTTGTCAACGATTTTAGCTTCCTTCAAACTCATTTCTTATCTCCTCATAAATTACATATTGACCTCTAATAATAATACCGAAAATGGTATGAATTGTCAATAATATTTCCAAAATATTTCCCGTTTGATCACGATTTCATCCTAATACATAAACGGCATGGTGATCATTGGAACAAAATCCAGAAAATCTGCCGAAATCATGGTCATGGAAATGTCCTCAAATGTGGTTGTCCGCGGGATATTGTAAGTGCCGTGGATGTGTCCAAAATAGCAATTTTTGATTTCATATGCATGGAGGGTGTCAACCAGTTCCCGGCATACAAAACTGCGATAGACCGGCGGAAAATGAAAGTATACCAAAATAGGCTTGCCAGTGCGTTCCTGAAGCTTTTTTGCTTCATCCAGACAAAGGCGCAGACGTATATTTTCTCTGCTTACGATTTTGGCAAAGTTCGCATTCCCTTCTGTTTGCTGTTTTTCGTCCAGATACCAGCCGCGGGTACCGGTAATGATGTAATCCTCTACCTCAAAAGCATTGTTTTGGAGAAAACAAATACTTCTAAGATCGTGTGCATCCAGAAAGGCTTCCATTTTGTGAACAGTAGACCACCAGTAGTCGTGATTTCCTTTTCCGAGGATTTTTTTGCCAGGCAGGGAATCAATAAACTGCAAATCTGCCAGCGCCTCGTCCAAATCAATCGCCCAGGAAATATCGCCGGGGACGATGACTGTGTCATCCTTCCCGACAACGGCACGCCAGCGTTGCCCGATTTTCCCCGTATAATTTGTCCATCGGCTTCCAAACTTGTCCATAGGTTTATTTACAGACAGGGAAAGGTGTAGATCTGCTATAGAAAACAGAGACATGCATCTCCTCCTTGGAAGTCTTTATTTTGCAAAGATGAAATCCGCCATATTTTTGGCATCCACTACTGTCTGAAAACGAATCGGGAGGGACAGAGTTGCTGCAAGGGGAGCGGGAATTTCTGTATTGCTGATTTCGGACAGGGTTTCCAGAATTTTTTCCGGGTCATCGCTTGCAGGGGCATGACCGAGGGAAGTACAGACGTCTCCTGCAAACTTATAGGGACTTGCGGTAGAGGCGAGCACCGTCTTGGTATGATCTCCGCTTGTGGCGATATACTGTTCGATACAGCCGATTGCAACGGCAGTATGGGGATCAGCCAGGTAGTTATCCTTCGCAAAGGTATCCCGGATCACCTGCGCTGTCTGTTCTTCCGTACAGAAGAAGCCTTCCATTACAGTATGGATTTTCTCCATAACAGATTCCGGAGCGGTATATTTGCCCTCCCGCCCCAGCTTTTCCATGCAGTCTGCGGTAACCTGGGGACCGCCCAGCAGATACAGAAGCCGTTCCAGATTGGAAGAAATCAGAATATCCATAGAAGGGGACATGGTTTTATAAAATTCTCTGGTGCGGTCATATGTACCGGTTCGTATAAAATCGGTCAGAACACAGTTTGCATTGGAGGCGCAGATCATCTTACCGATCGGCAGACCCATTTCCCGGGCAATATATGCGGCAAAGATATTGCCGAAGTTGCCTGTGGGCACGCAAATGTTGATTTTCTCACCGTAGCGGATATCACCCTTGTTCAGCAGATCGCAATATGCGGAGATATAGTATACGATCTGCGGCGCAAGCCGTCCCCAGTTGATGGAATTTGCACTGGAGAAGAAGAACCCTTTTTCTTCGGCGCGCCGGGCAAGGGAAGAATCCGCGAAAATTTCTTTTACGCCATTCTGCGCATCGTCAAAGTTTCCGCGTACCGCACATACATTTACATTGCTGCCAGTTTGGGTGATCATTTGCCGCTTTTGCATAGCGCTGACCCCGTCAACAGGGAAAAATACGGAGATGTCGATGCCGGGTACATCCTTATAGCCTTCCAGAGCCGCTTTGCCTGTATCGCCAGAGGTTGCAACCAGAATATGCGCCCGTCTGGTTTCTTTTGTCATAGCAAGGGCGGAGGATAACAGGCGGGGCATGATTTGAAGCGCCATATCCTTAAAAGCGCATGTGGGACCGTGCCAAAGCTCCAGAGCATACAGATTGTCTCTGATCGGAACCAGCGGCGCAGCACCGCCAGGGAATCTGTCTTCGTTATATGCTTCTTTGCAGTCGGAAAGCAGTTTCTCTTTATTGTAATCTGTCAGGAACCGGGACAGAACCGCTGCTGCACGTTCAGCGTAGGGCAGTGATGCCAAAGAGAGAATATCTTCCTCTGTGAGAGAAGGAATCTCCGTAGGCATATAAAGCCCTTTGTCCGGGGCA
>CANTEM010000119.1 GCA_947652805.1 uncultured Clostridia bacterium
GTCTATGGTGTTTACAATATAATCCATAGTTGCTTCGCTTGCGATAATCGGGGGCTTCATGAGCATTGCCGGCAGGCAGTTTGCCTTATAGATCTGCGCGGAAGCATCAATGCAGGCTGCTTTCATCTGGTCGGCAAATGCAGCGGCGCCATCTACGGTGTGGAAATGGAGGGCAACAAGGTGGGCGTCTCCTTCCACATCCAGAATAATATCGCTGTGCTTTTCCATAACGGCGCGAAGCCCTGCTTCAAAGAGGCTTCCGATCCGCTCGATCTCATCTCCATTTGCCTGCATAAAGGTCATGGTGATGAGGTAAGCGAGAGAAGCAAGTTCTTCCTGGCCATTGGTTACCAATGCACCAAACTGATTCAGTGTGTCCATAGGCGCAGTGGTGAGGATTTTGGATGCAGGATATTCGCCGCCGGGGAAGCCTTTGCCTACGATGGAGAAATCGGGCTGGAGACCGTACAGACGGAACAGGAACGCACCTTTGTACCACATGCAGGACTGAATTTCATCACACATGGTAGGTGTGTCATATTCCCGGCAGAGTGCATATGCTCCCTGGAGGAATTCCTTGGTAAGACGGATGCCGCCGTAGTTCATAAGAATAATCTCATGGGCAAATCCAGCAGTTTTATATTTTCCGGTGTTGTATTGTTTGATCTTCGCTTCGAAATCTGCAAGATCGTTGATGGTTACAGGCACAACCTTATAAAGATCGCCCTGATCCGCTGTTTGTCTGTATCCGGGCCACAGACCGCGCATGGTTTGTGCAAGTATGGATGTACCGTGGTAGTTTCCTTCTACGCCGCCGTTTTTATCGCCGATGATAAAGAAAACGGGAACCTTTCCTGCATATTTCGGCTCTGCAAAGGTGTTGTCCAGTTTATAGAACCGTGCTAGCATCATTTTGAAGCCGGCTTCGCAGGCGATAGAACCAGTTTCCAAATTGATAACCCGGTTCAGGACGTGTGCATCTGTGGAGGCAAGCACCTGCTGCGTTGCAGCATCATCGTCCCAGGCAATTCCGTTTGCCATCTGTACGATGCGCTTTTCCATTAAGCGGGTGATGTAGCCGCGGGTGTTGTTATGTGTAGCATTGAGAATACCGATTTTGCGGGCATTGTCGATCAGCTTATATCCGTCGAACCGATGTCCCAGAGGGGTATGATAGTGCTCGCTTTTTCCCAGCAGGTACAGTTTGCCGTCTTCACCGACCCGGTAGTTGCAGAATCCGGTTACAGGGGACATTTTTGTGTTGGTGGCTTTCATAAAGGAATTTGTGCCGGCGCCCGGTTCGTTGCTGTCATATGCGGGCATGATCTGTGTGCCGACTTTAGCAAGCATTTCGTCATTGCGGCGCTGCTTTGCCTCGGGATAAAAGTCGATTTTTTCATCGGCAATTACCATTGTTTCGTCGTAGGACAGAACGCCGAGGGCATCATTTGCCCGGGCAACGGCAGTTGTGTAGTCTTTTCCGAGGATGTCGGAAAGAGAAAGGTTGGGTGAGTGGAACATAATATATACCTCCTGGGGTGTAATAGATTGTTTATTCGTCTATGGGAATTTGATCCGCCGATGTGCCGGCGGGCTGATAGGGAATTCCCAAATGCTCATATGCCAGTTTGGTGACGCAGCGCCCTCGGGGGGTTCTGGATATGAAACCGATCTGCATGAGATAGGGCTCGTATACGTCTTCTATTGTAATGGCTTCTTCGCCAATGGTTGCTGCGAGGGTTTCCAATCCTACCGGACCGCCGTTGTAAAAGTGGATAATCGTTTCCATCATTCTGCGGTCGGTGTTGTCCAACCCCAACTCGTCGATTTCCAGCATCTGCAAAGCAGCCGACGCGCTTTCCAGGCTGATACGGCCGTCTCCCTTGACCTGGGCATAATCGCGCACCCGCTTCAGAAGCCGGTTCGCGATACGGGGGGTTCCCCTGGAACGGGAGGCGATTTCCAGCGCTCCGTCCTCCGTAATGGGAATGTCAAGAATGCCAGCGCTGCGTGTTACGATTTTTGCAAGCTCCTCCGGCGTGTACAGTTCCAGTCGCAGCAGAACGCCGAACCGGTCCCGCAGAGGGGTAGTAAGCTGTCCTGCCCGGGTGGTCGCACCGATCAGAGTGAACCGTTGGAGAGGCAGTCGGATGCTTCGTGCGGCAGGACCCTTTCCAATGATGATGTCCAGCGCGAAATCTTCCATGGCAGGGTAGAGAATTTCCTCTACATTCCGGTTCAGACGGTGGATCTCGTCAATGAACAGTACGTCTCCCTGCCCGAGATTGGTAAGCAGGGCTGCAAGATCTCCCTGCTTTTCAATGGCGGGACCGCTGGTGACCCGGAAGTTTACACCAAGCTCTGATGCAATGATAGCGGAGAGGGTGGTTTTACCAAGTCCGGGAGGACCGTACAGCAAAACATGATCCAGTGTGTCGCCCCGCAGTTTCACTGCGTCAATGTAAATTTTTAATATTTCCTTTGCTTTTTCCTGACCGATATATTCATCCAGCGTGCGGGGGCGCAGGCTGAATTCCGTTTCGGAATCTTCCGCTGTATATGCGGTTTCCAAAATCCGATCTTCAAAGTTCATTTCGTTTTCGTAATCGTTCATATGCGCCTCGTCACTTCATTAGCTTTGCCAGCGCTCGGCGGATGATTTCTTCAGTATCCAGTGCAGGATCCTGTCCTTGCAGCGCCGCTGTGATTTCGCTGCGGGAATATCCCAGCACCAGCAGGGCGTCCCGGGCGTCGGACAAATGACCGCCGGATGCTGCGGCAGGCGCGGCGCCTGCTGTTACCGGAGCATCTGCAAATAACTTTTTTGCAAACTTATCTTTCAGTTCCAAAACAATGCGCGCGGCAGTTTTTCCGCCTACTCCCTGGGCGCGGGACAAAGCTTTAGCATCCTCTGCCTGTATTGCTGCCGACAGCGCAGCGGGCGTCATAATCGAGAGAATTGCCACTGCCGCTTTGGGGCCTACACCGGATACGCCGATCAGCATGCGGAAGGTGTCCAGTTCTTCCGTAGTATAAAATCCGTACAGCTCCACTGCGTCCTCCCGTACAGCCATGTAGGTGTACAGGCGAACTTTTTCTTTTGCAGATGCAGCCGGGTTGTTCAGTTTTGTGAGTGTGTTGCCGGTGACGGCAACTTTATAGCCTACGCCGCAGCAGTCGATTACAGCGGTCATGGATAATGCGTCTAAAATAATCAGTTCGCCGGTCAGGCAATGGATCATGGCTGTTCCTCCTCTGTTGTTTCTGTGTCGACTGGTTGGTCGGTATCCGACAGCGCTTGCGGGATTTCTTCTGTTTCCAAACTAAGCTGGCTGAATGCTTCCGCAAGGGGGGCTTCCGGCTGTATTGCTTCTGCATTCAGATCACATGGAACATACACGGGGCAGCCCTGGGCAAGCAGGCTTTTTCTTTTCTGCACGCTGATGATCCAGGCGGCGGCGAAAGCGCAAAGTCCGAGTGCGGAGCCGATTAAACCGATCGTAAGGCAGGAAGGCCAATACCGTAGCTCCAGTGTATATTCTCCCGGCTCCAGATAGAATCCGATCAAGCCGTCCAGCACCTTTGCCGGAATGATTTTTTCGCCGTTGGCATAGATGTTCCAGCCTTCGTCATAGGGGATAGAGGTGAACACCAGCGGTTTGTCTTCCGTTACGGTGATCGTTCCGGAAAAAGCATCCTCCCGGTATTTTTCAATACTGTACTGATTTTCAGCAAGGAGGGGCATAACTGCCTCAAAAGCGTCTGTATTCAGATAATAAAAATACTCTGCATTTTTCTTTATATACAGTTCCTCATCCGTCAGCGTCAGCGCTACCGTT
>CANTEM010000120.1 GCA_947652805.1 uncultured Clostridia bacterium
TTTGCCATCACTCCGTTATTATAAATCCATTCGGAAGGGGATTTGATTTCTTTCATCTATATTTGTGACCATTCCTTTCTTTGCATTTAGAAGGGTGCACCGTTTAACCGGCAGACCGGTTTTTGTCAGCTTTTACCCCGAAACGTACGGGCACAGTAAGCCGTTCGATTAAAGGAACAAACAAATTCATAATTAAAACTGCATATGCCGCGCCTTCCGGATACGCGCCGAAATATCGGATAAAAACAGTGATCAAACCGCAGCCTACACCAAAAATAATCCGACCTGTATTGGTAACAGGGGTTGTAGTATAATCATTCGCCGCAATAAAAGCGCAAAACAGCAAACTGCCTGTAAATATGCTGAAAAGGGCAAAATTGCCGTTCTCTCCTTCAATACGAGGGAAGAAGAAAAATACTGCGGCGGCTGTTCCTGCAAATGCTACAGGGATATGCCAGGTAATCACCTTCCGGATCAGCAGATAAATCGCGCCGATTGCAAGCGCTACTGCGGAAACTTCCCCAATAGCCCCAGCATAATCACCCAAAATAAAATCAAACAGAGAATCAGAGGGAATTACCCGTTCTTTCAGGGACAGAAGCGGCGTAGCCCGGGAAATCACGTCTGTCTTTGTCGCTGCAAAGCGCGTCATCTCCTCAGGCCAGCACAGTGTCAGAAAGACTCTGCCGGCAATTGCCGGATTCACCAGATTTTTTCCGATTCCGCCAAAAAGCTGCTTTGCTATTACAATTGCAAAAAACGCGCCTGCAACAGGGATCCAAAAGGACACCCGGGATGGAAGGCTAAGCCCCAAAATAAGACCTGTCACAACTGCCGACAGATCTGTGATCATTACCGGCCGTTTGGTTATTTTCTGAAACCCTGCCTCAAACAGAACGCAGGAAGCAATACTGATCAAAACAAGGGCAAGCGCGCGCCAGCCAAAGGAAAAGATGCCCCAGAGAAAAGCCGGCATCAGCGCAATGATTACGTCAAGCATCAGTGCGCGGGTAGTATCAAGACACTTTATATGGGGCGCCGGAGATACATGAAGCAACTGCGGCAGGCTATATACAACCTCGTCCGCTTTTTGCTTCTTATTCATATCCGTATCATTCATAATTACTCCCTACCCTTCATGTTTCCCATTATTTCTGCGCTGTTCAAGCACCGCCTGTTTCGCGCGCACCGTAAGCTGCGCAACAGGAACACCGCCCGGACAAATATATGAGCATGTGCCGCATTCGATACAATCCAATGCGCCAAACGCCGCCGCTTCATCTGTATTTCCCTGTTGGATTGCAGATGCGATTTTCAGCGGCATCAGCTTCATAGGACAGGAGCGTACACAGCGTCCGCAACGGATGCAAACTGGAGGGAGTTTCGACTCATAATCAAAATAATCGCTTAAAACCAGCACCGCAGACGTCATTTTCGTTACAGGCGCAGCAGGATCCCACTGTGCCTGTCCCATCATCGGACCGCCGCAAACAATCTTTTTAGGCTGGGCTGACAGTCCACCGCAATAGGCAATCAAATCATTATAAGGGGTTCCCACCGGTACAATGAGGTTTTTCGGTGTTTTTACGCAGTCGCCGTCAACAGTAACGATCCGACGAATCAAGGGCATTCCTTTTGCCAGTGCTTCATATACCGCAGCGCAGGTTTGCGCATTAAAAACAATGATCCCGGCGTCCAAAGGCGTTCTGCCCGCAGGAACTTCCTTTTTCGTAAGGGCATATACCAGCTGCTTTTCAGACCCGGCAGGATATTTGGATGTAACTTTTTTTATTTGAATGAATCCGGTCTCCCCAAGCAGTGGCTGGAGCGCTTCTCTTTCATCTTTTCTGCCGCTCTCCACCGCAATCCATGTCTGCCGGATGCCAAGGGCTACCATAATGATTTTCAGTCCGTGGATAATCGCACTGGGATTTTCTAAAACCAGTCGATGATCCGCACACAGAAACGGTTCGCTTTCAATACAATTGACAATCAACGTATCCGCTTTTCCTTTGGCTGCCGCGAGCTTTGCATAAGTAGGAAAAGCCGCAGCACCCATACCGATAATACCGGCGGCGCGCACAGCCGCAATAATTTCATCCGCAGACGCATCGGAAAGCTTCTTTCCGAACGGAACCACCGTATCTGCAAGGGTGTTCTTCCCATCGTTTTCTATCACAATATTATAAGAAGTTCCACCCTTTTGTGCCGTCACTTCTTCTATTTTAGCAATAGTTCCGGACACACTGGCATGAACCGGACAGCCCAGTCCCCCGGGAACATCCCCGATTAACTGTCCCATACAAACGTGCTCTCCTACCTTTACGGTAGGTCTGCACATAACGCCCACATGCTGCGCCAAGGATATGGACACATACTGAGGCGGGGCAATTTCTTCAACCGGGATATTTTTCGTATATTTATGATCGTCAGGCCATACGCCGCCTTTGAAGGTGTAAGCCAACTTTGTTCACCTCTGTTTATGATTATTTCCTTCCCAACGCCCGAATACAGTAAAGTTTACAACACCGGGTGCAATGCCGTCCGGCCATTTGCAAAGCACCAAACGAACACGTTTCGCCTGCATATGCTGCACTGGACGATAATCTATAATCAGATCCTCCGTGCTTTCGGAGCGATCCAATACGCAAATCCAATTGCCGTTTACATCTTCCGCCTCAATCTTATAGGCAAAGGCTCCGGCAAATACACCTTTTTTTATATCAAGTCCAACATCCCGCCAGATAATTCTTGCGCTATAAATATCAAGGGGTTCATCCGACAGCGCCACCTGCACCGTCAAAGCGGGCTTTTCATCCTCTCTGGCAGGCTGCCACCAGGACAGCATACTGTCGTCGGTAGCATATATCGGATCTCTTCCGGGAGCGCTGGAGGTAGCGCATGTCCGTTTATGCTGGGTAACCGGCACAAGTCCGGCTGCGTTTCCCCTGTAAGGCTCCGTCTGCATCCCCGGCACCCACTGGGGAATTTCAGAAGATGCAGTCGCTATGATATTTCCATTCTCATCAAATCCGATAGGATCATAACCAATCCGCCGCTCAAATTCTCCTGCGTAGCACATACAGCAGGTATAAAAAGCCCAAACCGTGTCATTCGGACCATCAACAATGCAGCCGTGTCCGGGACCGCGCACCAGTCCGCTGCGGTTCATCATGAACGGGCTTGTCTCCATATATTCCCACGGTCCCAAAGGAGATTTTCCTTTATATGCGCCCATAGCATAGGTAATCCACTCTGTACCGGGACCGCAATAGGTGAGATAATAGGTATCGCCGCGCTTGTACATCCAAGCGCCTTCCGTCCAGCTATAGGAGCCGTCCTCGTTCCAGTCGCCCATTCTCTCCCATGGGTGATCTGCTGTATTCATTGCAAACATTGTGACAAGGGGAGTGATCAACTGCACAGGATTGTCTGGATCCAGCTGCGCCCCTTTGATCGCGCCTCCACAGCCGCAGTACAGATATAAGCAGCCGTCTGTATCGGAAAACAGCATAGGATCGTCTACATAGACATCATGACCATCCATATCCAGCATCGGACCGATCGGTTCAAACGGTCCGAGAGGCGTCATACTTTTATAAAGGACAGAGGAACTGGCAAGGAGATAGAACATACCGCCGTGCTTTACAACAGTGGGCGCGTATCCGCAGTCGTAGGGCTCCATTTTCTGATGTTGCCAGGTGATAAAATCCTCTGACCAATAAACCATCCCGCAGGAGGGATACAGATACCATTTTCCGTCTTCATATAAAACGGTAGGATCAGTCGGTATATTATTACGGATGATTTGCGGAAGTTGAGCGAGTTGGTGGATACG
>CANTEM010000121.1 GCA_947652805.1 uncultured Clostridia bacterium
AGTCAAAGGAGGAACAAGCTATGCATCTTCAGGAATCCGGAGAAATGTATCTGGAAACGATTTATATACTGTCTAAAAAGAGCAGCAGCGTTCGCTCCATTGATGTTTGCGAATATATGAATTACTCTAAGCCAAGCGTCAGCCGTGCGGTCGGAATTTTAAAACAAGGCGGCTACCTTGAAATGGACCATGACGGATATCTTTCCCTTACAGCCGCTGGTCTTTCAATCGCAAGTAAAATATATGAGAGGCATACAACGCTCACCGACCTGTTGATTCATCTCGGGGTAAACGAAAAAACAGCTGCTGAAGATGCCTGCAAAATGGAGCATGATATCAGCGATGAAACCTTCGAGGCGATCAAGCGCCATATAGAACAGCATAGTAAAAAGTAAGGAAAGCCGCATTGGTCTATAGCGATGCGGCTTTTGATTTTTCTGTATGCTAAATTGCCCTGTTTTTATCCATTTTCAATCATTTTTCAATCTTTTGTGGTACAATGGTATAGAGCGGAGGTATCTGTATGCGGCTTTTACTTGTTGAAGATGAAAAAAGAATGGCACAGGCACTTTGTGAAATACTGCGGCTTGAAAAATATGAGGTGGATCATTATACCGATGGGGCGGAAGGCCTCGCGGCCATAGAAAGCGATATGTACGATATTGCTGTGTTGGATGTTATGCTTCCTGGAATGAGCGGCTTTGAAATTGCTAAAAGAGCACGGGCGGACGGGATCCGTACGCCGATTCTGATGCTGACTGCCAGGGGGGAATTGGATGATAAAGTAACCGGGCTGGACAGCGGTGCAGACGATTATCTGACGAAGCCCTTTATGACAAAGGAACTCCTTGCAAGACTGCGCGCCCTTGGTAGGAGAACGCTGAACACAGCAGATGGCGTACTGTCCTTCGGCGATATCGTTTTGGAAACAGGCACCCTCACGTTGTCCTGCGTCTCAAGCGGTCAGAGCGTAAGACTGAGCGAAAAAGAATATAAGATTCTTGCATATCTGATTGCAAACGGTGGACAGATTCTCACCCGTGAACAGCTTGCGGTAAAAATATGGGGCTTTGACAGCGATTCGGAATATAACAATGTGGAAGTATATATGTCTTTTACCCGGAAGAAGCTCAGCTTTGTAGGCGCAATAACGGAAATCAAAGCGGTTCGCCGGGTGGGATATGAATTGAGGTACACAAATGTTTAAGAAATCCCGGCGAAAAATCGTTGCCGCTATCATGTTCGTTCTTGTGCTGTTGTGGATTGGGACGCTTACTGTAATCTATACTGCAAGCTATCTTGCGATGGCAGAGCAAAACAAAGGAATGGTGAGGGAGCACGCCCAGCGCTATGTTTTGTCACAATCCCTCGATGCACCGCCGCCTGTAAAGCCGGAACCGGATATGGGAAATCCCCGTTATTCGGACATGCCGGCATTTCAGCTTTCCACGTTTTATACGGTGGCAATGAGCTATGACGGGGAAATACTGGAAATCAGAAATCCCCAACAGTCGGTACACAGCAACGACGCACTTGAAAAGCTTGCCCGGGACTTATCAGCCGACGGTAAAACAACAGGCGTGAAAAAGGATCTTGTATACTACACCTGCGACAAAGGCGGATATATGCTTTTTACATTTAAGGACAATACGATTATAAATGAGAGCATGGATACGCTGTTTCGGTATACGCTGCTGTTCGGCGGATTTGCGATCCTTTTGCTTTTCTTTGTTGCCGTTTGTCTGGCAAGGCGTATTGTAAAGCCCCTGGAGGAAAGCTACCAGAAGCAAAAGCAGTTTATTTCCGATGCCGGTCACGAACTGAAAACGCCTATATCGGTTGTCAGTACCAACGCGGAGCTTTTGGCGCGGGAGCTTGGGAGCAACAAGTGGCTTGAGAACATCCAATATGAAAATGCGCGAATGGGTGTATTGGTCACACAGCTTTTGGAGCTTTCCCGTTTGGACAGCGCTCCCAGCGTAACAGAACAGGTTGATTTTTCCCGCCTTGTAAGGGGAGAAGCACTGCCCTTTGAAAGCGTGGCTTTTGAAAACGGGCATACGCTTTGCTGCAATATAGAAGAAAACATGATAGTGAACGGCAATCCCACACAGCTTGGGCAGCTTGTTTCCATTCTGCTTGATAATGCAATCCGCCACGGAGACAGGGAAACAGACATTCAGCTTATTTTGAAAGCGGAACACGGATCTGCCAATTTGTCTGTCATAAATACAGGCGCAGAAATACCGGCGGAAAAACGGGAGCTGCTTTTTGAAAGATTCTACCGTATGGACTGCGTGCGAAACGGTGACGACGGACATTACGGGTTGGGACTCTCGATTGCAAAGGCAATCACAGCGGCGCATGGCGGAAAAATAAGCGTTCGCTGCGAGCATGGACGGATCGAGTTTCAGGTTCAAATACCCATACGGAATTTCTCATAGCTTCAATCAAACTTCAATCTTCCTCCTGTACAATGAAGACACTTCAAAGTACAGGAGGATTTTTATGTGTAAAGACAGGGAAAGGAAGGGACAAAATGAACGATCGGCATGAGTGGAAGATTGAGATAACCTATGGGGATCTGCTTGTACTGCGCAGACGGCTATCGGCAGTTGCAAAGCGTGATGAACATACCGTAAACGGGAAATATGAAATCCGCAGTCTATACTTCGACACGCCTACGGATCAGGCGCTTCGAGAAAAAACAGACGGTGTAAACCGCCGTGAGAAATTTCGCATCCGGTATTATAACGGCGATCTGTCTTTTATCCGGCTGGAAAAGAAAAGCAAGATCAACGGACTGTGCCAAAAGGAAAACGCCCCGCTCTCTGTAGAGTGTGTGCAGGCGATTTTGGACGGAGACTGGGGCGTGCTCCTTGCGGACGGAAGACCGCTTTTATCAGAGCTTTACAGCAAAATAACCGGGGGCGGTCTGCGACCCAAAACGATCGTGGATTATACTAGGGAGCCCTTTGTATTTGCCCCCGGTAATGTTCGGATCACTTTGGATCATGATATCCGTTCGGGCTTAGGGAGTAAGGATTTTCTGAAGTGGGACAGCGTGACTGTCCCTGCCGGGAACGCCTCTGTTATTTTAGAGGTGAAGTGGGACGCGTTTCTGCCGGACATTATCCGGGATGCTATTCAGCTTGAAAATTGCCGGGCAGGCGCGTTTTCCAAATATGCAGCATGCAGAATCTACGGATAAAAATGATTATATAAAGGAGATATTTAATATGACTTTCAGCGACATCTTTAAATCCAGTTTTCTGGAAAATATCACAAGCGTGAGCATTCTCGATATGGTGCTGGCTTTGCTGCTGGCTTTCGGGATCGGTTTATTCATTTTTTTGGTATATAAAAAGACCTATCAGGGGGTCATGTATTCCTCCGGCTTCGGCACAACCCTTGTAGCGCTTACCATGATCACCACTGTTGTGATTTTGGCTGTGACTTCTAATGTAGTGCTTTCCCTGGGTATGGTGGGCGCATTGTCTATCGTCCGGTTCCGTGCGGCGATCAAAGAACCCCTTGATATTGCATTCCTGTTCTGGGCTATTGCGGTGGGTATTGTGCTGGCGGCAGGCATGATTCCCCTCGCCGCGATCGGCAGCGTTATGATCGGCGTGATTCTTCTTGTTTTCGTAAACAAAAAAGCATACTGCAACCCGTATATCATCGTGTTATCCTGTGAGAATTCTACATCTGAAAAGAAAGCGGTGGATTTTTTGCAGGGTAAAGTGCAGAAATGCGTTGTGAAAAGCAAAACCGCCGAAAGAGGAATGGAAGTGCATCTTTCCACGCAGCTGAATATCTCCAACAAAGAG
>CANTEM010000122.1 GCA_947652805.1 uncultured Clostridia bacterium
ATTCAGCCGGCCAGCGTGGATATACGACTTGGTGATACGTACAGTATTGTGGAAGACAGCTGTGACGGCGTCATTCAGTTATCCGGAAACATACAGTATAAAACCATTCGTTCTCCACGGTATTTGCTTATGCCCGGTCAGTTTGTGCTGGCAACCACAATGGAATATTTCAAATTGGGAGATGATCTCACCGCTTTTGTGGAAGGTCGCAGCTCCATAGGACGGCTGGGCTTGTTTATTCAGAATGCAGGTTGGGTAGATCCTGGCTTTGAAGGAGAAATTACCTTGGAATTATATAACGCCAGCCGGTGTGCGATCGAATTGGAAGCGGGCCGCCGGGTGGGGCAGCTCGTGTTTGCAAAGCTGGATCAGGCTGCCGCTAACCCTTATCGCGGGAAGTATAACGGACAGCGGGGCGCTACAGGCTCCCGGATATATCTGGATCAGGAAATAAGGTAAAGGATAGGGAAGCAGGCATCTGCTTCCCTTCTTTAAATTTTGCCTGATTGACAATACGGCGAACTTTCTGTATAATATTGTCAGCTTATAATATATATTATGGAAGGAACCGTTATGATACAAAAGACTATTTTCACACCAGCAGATATTTTGCTGCCGGATTATGCTCCATGCGGCGAAAACTGGAGCAAATGGGCGGTGATCGCCTGCGACCAGTTTACCAGTGAGCCGGAATATTGGGAGGCTGCCGAGCGGGACGCTGCGGGAGCCATGTCTACTCTGGGACTGATTCTTCCGGAGGTGTATCTGGGAACTTCGGCGGAACAGATACGTGACAGCGCCATTCAGAAAAATATGGAGACGGTTTGTGAAACCCTCCGCCCCTATCCGGACAGCATGATTTATCTGGAGCGCACCCTGCCGGACGGGAAGATTCGTCGGGGAATCGTTGGAAAAGTGGATTTGGAGGAATATGATTATTCGCCCGCATCCAACTCTGCGATCCGTCCTACAGAGGAGACGGTAGTGGACCGGATCCCCCCGAGAGTGGCAGTCCGACGGCGCGCTGCTGTGGAGCTGCCCCATGTAATGCTTTTGATGGACGATCCGGAAAATCAGGTAATCGCTCCTCTTGCAGAGCAAAAGGCGGATATGGAGCTTTTGTATTCCTTCCCGCTGATGCAGGGCGGCGGATTTGCAACAGGTTATCACATTACCGGAAATGTGCAGGAGAGACTCTTGGGTGTTCTTGCTGACTATGAAGCACGGCGGAAGGGCAGTGTTGTTTACGCAGTAGGCGACGGAAATCATTCTCTGGCAAGTGCGGCGGCGTACTATGCAGAGCTGAAGGATACGCTGGGAGCAGAGGCTGCAAAAGCACATCCGGCGCGGTATGCATTGGTGGAGATTGTAAATTTGTATGACGCTTCCTTGGAATTCGAGCCGATTTACCGGTTGCTGAAAAACTGTAATCCCGCAGACGTACTGGCGGAGCTGGAAAAGTCTGCTGGCGGTGCCGGTACCGCTACAGCAGTGACGGGAGCAGGCGAGGGAACGGTATCCCTGCCCGGCGGACATACGCTGGATGTGGGATGTCTGCAACTGTTTATCGACGGATATATCAAAAAACATCCGGGTGTGGTATGCGATTATATTCACGGCGCGGATTCTCTGCGCACCCTTTCGGCTGGGGCGGGATGTTTGGGATTTTTCTGCACCGGCGTGGATAAGGAAACGCTTTTTCCCTATGTGACGGCAAACGGCTCTCTCCCCAGAAAGACATTTTCCATGGGAGAAGCCAAAAGTAAACGGTATTACCTGGAGGCGCGGAAAATAATCCTGTAAAATCCTGACAGTAGGAATTGATTTTGCCCGGTGTGTGTGGTATACTGATACATATTGCAAATCTTTTTGAAAGTGTGGTACGGAAATGATCCAAATTGCGATTCTTGGATTCGGCGTGGTTGGCGGCGGAATCACAGAGGTTCTGGAACAGAACAAGGCGGCGCTGCAGCGAATGGTACACGATGAAATCCGTGTGAAATATATTTTGGACAGGCTGGAATTCCCAGATTCTCCTTACGGAGACAGGGTAGTGCACGATATGTCTGTCATAGCGAACGATCCGGAGGTTTCGATTGTATGTGAAACCATGGGCGGTGCAGGCGCTGCGTTTGATTTTACGATGCAGGCGATCCGAGGTGGCAAAAGCGTTGTAACTTCCAATAAGGAGCTGGTGGCAAAGCGAGGCGTGGAAATCCTGGCGGCTGCCAAGGAAATGGGTGTTTCCTATTTGTGCGAAGCAAGCGTAGGCGGCGGAATCCCGCAGATCCGCGGGATGCGCACCAGTCTTGCGGGAGATACGATCACTGCAATCGACGGTATCATGAACGGTACTACCAACTATATCCTTACACGGATGCGGCAGGACGGTGCAACCTTTGAAGCTGCGCTGAAAGAGGCGCAGACGCTGGGCTATGCGGAAGCAAATCCTTCTGCGGATGTAGACGGACTGGACGCACAGCGGAAAATTATGATCCTCACTGCAATCGCAACCAACATGCTTGCAGATGAGAAGGATGTTTATACGGAAACCATGACAAAAATCACACCAGCGGATATGGACGCTGCTGCGCGCTGGGGCGGAACAGTGAAGCTGCTGGGCAGCTCCCGGATCGGGGACGGTCATGCGTCTCTGTATGTGTGCCCGTTTTTTGTACCGGGTACCAGCCCTCTTGCAAACATTGATGATGTATATAACGGAATCCGGTTTGTCAGCCCGGTGACGGCAGACGTAATGTACTACGGACGGGGTGCGGGACGGCTTCCTACAGCAGGTGCAGTAGTGTCCGATGTGGTTGCCGCTGCCTGTGGTCTTGCAGAGAAGGAACTGCCTATGGACTGGCAGAAGGCGCCGGAAGGATATGTGCTTCCCTTCTCCGAAAATACGTTCTCCTATTACGTCCGGGTGAAAACTGACGCAGTGCGGGAAACTCTGGAAAAAGCGTCTCTGGTATTTGGAGATATCAAAACCTTGCCGGATTCTCCCACAGGATATGCGGAGTTTATCACACCTCCTACTGTAGAATCAGAAGCAGAACATGCCTTTGCAGGAGATACCTTTGCCGGGCTGGAATCAAGAATTCGGATTATGCCGGCTTGATTGAACACTGAAATAACCTTTAAAGTCCGCCGGATCGCCGGCGGACTTTTTTATAAAAATTGCATCGTATTATACGATATTTTTCGCGAAATTATTGCTTTTTTGTATATAAAATGTTATCATATGTGCAAGCCAGTTGACGGCGACCATTGTACGCAGGTTGCCGTTTTCGGTCATACCTTTTGCAGGACAAGACTTACGGGATTTATAGATTAACAGCTTAGAAAGGATTCGCGGATTTGAATCAAACAGATTATAACAGATATAAATCAGTACAGCGCCCTCAAAATGCAGCACCGCAGCTGAACAGACCATTACGGTCTGGCAATGTTCCGGGACCGAATCGCCCGGATCTTCCGATGCAGCGGGGTCAATCGGCTGCTTCCCCGCGCCCCGGCGGAATGCTGGGAACTTTGGGAATGGTGAAAAAGAAAAAACGGCTGCAAAAACAGCACATTTTGCTGATTGTGCTTGCAGCGTCTATTTCTTTCATATGTTTGGTTGCCAGTCTTCTGTTATTTTCCAAACCCAAATTGACATTAAATGGTTCGGATGTTATGGAAGTTGAGGTATTTGGGGAGTTTTCTGACCCTGGATGCAAGGCGTCCTTTTTATTTTTCAATCTTACGGATAAAATTGCTTTGCAGGAAGATCCCTCTAC
>CANTEM010000123.1 GCA_947652805.1 uncultured Clostridia bacterium
ACTTAGAACAGGAGCGTATACATGAGATCCTCAGACGTGCTAAACGAGCTATCATATTGAAAAATAAACAAACACCAAACCGACATACAGCGTGGAAGCAACGAACCCTATTCTTGTTTTCACGCCGCATTTGTGCCCGGAAAGGTATAGAAAGAGAATTATGGGACTGAAAATTATTGGAACCGGCGCTGCCCTTCCAAGTAAGATTGTTACCAACGACGATCTTACCGCATACATGGAAACCAGCGACGAGTGGATTTCCCAGCGCACCGGAATCCGCCAGCGGCGTGTCCTGTCCGGTGATGAGACCCTGCTGGGACTTGGAACAGATGCTGCAAACCAGGCAATTAGAGAAGCCGGCATTGCACCGGAGGAAATTGATTTGATCGCTGTTTCCACCGTAGGCGGAGATTATAAAACACCTTCTATGTCCTGTCTCCTTGCTGGAGAACTGGGCATCGACTGCGTCACGCTGGACATCAATATGGCATGCTGCGGTTTTTTGTATGCCCTAAACACTGTTAAAGCATACATCAACGCAGGCATGGCCAAAAAAGCGCTGATCGTTTCTGCGGAAGCACTATCACGCCTTGCAGACTGGACAGACCGCTCCACCTGCGTCCTGTTCGGCGATGCTGCTGCGGCAGCAGTTCTGGAACAGGGAGACAGCGATCCCGTCTTTTCTATGCAGGTAACCGGTAAAAACGGCTGGGAGCACCTGCACGCCCTGCGTGCAACAGACAACTGCCCCTTCAACGATTTTGAGGACGAAGGCCGTCTCCATATGAACGGTCAGGATATCTATAAATTTGCAGTGTCCTCTATCACAGCCAGAATCCATGAAGTGCTGGACAAATGTGCACTGACGATAGACGATATCGACAAGGTTTTGCTCCATCAGGCAAATCTGCGTATCATTAAGGGAGCCGTCACCCGTTTCGGTTATCCTGATAAATTCCCCCATAATATAGAAAATTATGGGAACACGTCCTCCGCCAGCGTTCCGCTTCTTCTCCATGAAGAAGCAAAAAATCTGCGGCGGGGCGACAAACTGATTCTTTGCGCCTTCGGAGCTGGACTGTCTTCGGCAGCCTGTCTCCTGGAATGGTAAATACAAAACAAACATCGGAGGAACATCAAATGAAAGAGAAAATCGTAGACATTATTGCAGCTTACAAGGGCGTAGACGCTTCTGAAATTGCAACCGACAAATCTTTTGCCGATATCGGTCTGGATTCTCTGGACGTAGCCGAATTGGTTATGCAGATCGAAGATGCTTGCGAAGTGGAAATCGACATCACTCCCGAGCTCAACTGCATCGACAAACTGGTAGAATACATCGAATCCAAATAAGGCAGATTGCGGCAAAAACCGCTCACCGCAAAAATTGAGCCGGTGAGCGGTTTGCTTTTTCCCCGTGATGCGAAACGAAAACATATCAGCCCCACCGGGGCAGGAAATAAATAGGATTGGTCTTAAAATGCTGAAAACAAAACTTTGTGAACTTCTTGAAATTGAATATCCCGTCATGCAGGGCGGCATGGCTTGGGTAGCGGACGCATACCTCGCCGCCGCCGTATCCAACGCAGGCGGACTTGGTATCATCGCTGGAATGAACTCCAACGGCGAACAGCTCCGGGCGCAGATCCGCAAAGCAAAGGAACTGACAAACAAGCCCTTCGGCGTAAATGTGATGCTGATGAGTCCCTTTGTAGAAGAAACCGCCGCTGTGATCTGTGAGGAAAAGATCCCCGTAGTCACTACCGGCGCAGGCAACCCCACCCGGTTTATGGCAGCGTGGAAGGAAGCGGGCTGCAAAGTCATCCCCGTTGTTCCTTCCGCAGCCCTTGCAAAAATGGTGGAACGCAGAGGCGCGTCTGCTGTAATCGCAGAGGGAGGCGAATCCGGCGGACACATCGGAGAACTCCACACCATGGCGCTTGTTCCCCAGGTTTGTGAGGCAGTCAGCATCCCTGTGATCGCCGCCGGCGGCATCGTCGACGGACGTGGTCTTGCAGCCGCCCTCATGCTTGGCGCATGCGGGGTGCAGATGGGTACCCGCTTTATCGTAGCAGACGAATGCACTGCTCACGACAACTTTAAAGAAAAAGTGCTTGCAGCGAAAGACATCGACACCCTTGTTACCGGCAAACGTCTGGGTCACCCCTGCCGTGCACTGAAAAATGATTTCTCCAGAAAATTTGCCGAAATGGAATATGATATGACCGTTTCCAATGAAGAATTGGAACAATACGGAGCCGGCGCCCTGCGCCGGGCTGTTGTAGAGGGAGACCTGAAAACAGGATCCTTCCTGTGCGGCGAATGCGCCGGAATGGTAAAGGAAAAAATGTCCTGCCGGGATATTATTCAAGATGTGGTAACCGGCGCCGAGGCGCTGCTTGGAGGTGCATCCCAGTGGCTAAAATAGCATATATGTTTGCAGGCCAGGGTGCGCAGCACCCCGGCATGGGAAAAGATTTATACGAAAGCAGCCCTGCTGCCCGTGCAGTATTTGATATGGGCGAGCAGCTCCGCCCCGGAACATTGGAGCAGTGCTTTAGCGGTACCGCAGAAGCATTAAATGAAACGGTCAACGCCCAGCCTTGTCTGTTTCTTACCGATCTGGCGGCGGCGCTGGCGCTGGATGAAGCCACAGGGCGGCGCGCCGACGTATGCGCCGGTTTCTCTCTCGGAGAAATCGCCGCGTTGGCATATGCAGGGATTCTCTCTCACGAAGATGCATTCAAACTGGTTGTCCGCAGAGGGGAGGCCATGCATGCATGCAGTCAGAAAACGCCGGGGGGAATGGCGGCAGTCCTCCGTTTGGATGAGGAAGCGGTTCGCACTCTGTGCGCAGAATTTGACGGGGTGTATCCCGTAAACTTCAACTGTCCCGGACAAATCGCCTGCGCAGGCAAAGCAGAATCCATTGATCCCTTCTGTGACGCAGTGAAAAACGCCGGCGGAAGAGCTGTAAAGATCGCTGTCAGCGGTCCCTTCCACACACCTTTCATGGCGGAATGCGCCGATGTATTGGAAGAAACCCTGCACGGCTTTACTATAAACGCACCTGCGATCCCCCTTTATGCAAACTGGACGGCGCAGCCATATCCGGCAGATACAGCCGGCATTACGGAGCATATTGCCCGGCAGTGCATGAACAGCGTGCAATGGGAAAAGACTATGCGGAATATGGACGCAGATATTTATATTGAAGTAGGCGCGGGAAAAACCCTGGCAGGGCTGTGCAAAAAGACACTGACAGATGTGCAGATCCATAATGTGGCAGACGCTGCTACCCTTAGCACCGTAAAGGAGGAACTGCAAAATGGCTGATGTAAAAACCGCGCTTGTTACCGGTGCTTCCAGAGGAATCGGCAGAGCCATTGCCGTCGCCCTTGCAAAAGAGGGTATGGATGTGGCGGTGATCGCCACGGCAGATTCTCCGGCTGTGCAGGAAACAATACGCCTGATTGAAGAAACCGGAAGAAAAGCATATTTTGCAGCCTGCAATGTATCCGATTTTGCAGCCTGCGGAGCGTGCGTCACAAAGCTGCTGGAAGAAGCCGGAACCATTGACGTTCTCGTAAACAACGCCGGTATTACCCGGGATAAGCTGCTCCTGCAAATGCAGGAAGCAGACTTTGACGATGTGATCGCAGTAAACTTAAAGGGCGCGTTCAATATGACAAAAGCTCTGCTCCGGCATTTTCTGAAAAACAAACCCGGAAATATAATCAATATTTCCTC
>CANTEM010000124.1 GCA_947652805.1 uncultured Clostridia bacterium
AAGCAGCAGCATTTTTGCAGGCGTCCTCCAATAAAGAGAACGCATATGCTATGGTAGGCTATCGCCTTGGTAATACCCTTACAGATAATGGAAGCGTTGCCCGCGGTGTATGTGAAACAGAAAACGGCTACCTTTCCAAAATTGTAGAACGCACAAAAATCTACAAAACATCTGAGGGCGGACGTTTCGAGGACGAAAACGGCGAGACAATCGAGCTGCCGGCAGATACCGTAGTTTCCATGAATTTCTGGTGCTTTACACCCTCCGTATTTGCAGGTGCTAAGAAATATTTCGCACAGTTCTTGGATGATCCCAACCGTGATCCCCTTAAGGGTGAATGCTTCTTGCCCAATGTAATTGGTCTTATGAAAAACGAAGGATACTGCACAGTTGAAGTGATCGAAACCTCTGCCAAATGGTTTGGTGTTACTTATGCGGATGATAAGCCCGGTGTAGTGGAACAACTGCATGGTATGATTGCAGACGGAACCTATCCAAAAGGACTTTGGAAATAATTTGAAGGGAGAATAAACAATGGCTATATTGATTACAGGTGGAACTGGATTCATCGGTTCCCATACCGTTGTTGAACTGATAAAAGACGGCAGAGAAGTGGTAATTCTGGATAATCTGTCCAACAGCAAACGCTGTGTGCTGAAGCGGATCGAACAGATCACCGGCGTTCTGCCGAAATTTTACGAAGCGGATTTGCTAGATTATGCAGCAACAGAAACAGTTTTCAAGGAAAATGATATTGATTCTGTTATCCATTTTGCAGGATTGAAAGCAGTTGGGGAATCTGTAGAAAAGCCGCTGGAATACTATCACAACAACCTGACTGGCACACTCAATCTTTGCGATCTGATGCGTAAATATAGTGTGAAACGAATCGTATTTTCTTCCTCTGCAACGGTTTACGGATCTCCCGCTGAGATTCCGATTACTGAGCAGTGCCCCAAGGGAATTTGTACCAATCCCTACGGCTGGACCAAATGGATGATCGAACAGATTCTTACGGATCTTACTGTTGCGGATCCGGATATGCGCGTAGTGAATCTGCGGTATTTCAATCCAATCGGCGCGCATGAAAGCGGACTGATCGGCGAGGACCCCCAGGGTATACCGAATAACCTTCTGCCCTATGTCTCCAAAGTTGGTGCTGGCAAGCTGGAATGTCTCACAGTACATGGTGACGATTACGATACGCCGGACGGAACAGGTGTGCGCGATTATATCCATGTAGTAGACTTATCTCTGGCACATCTGAAAGCACTGGACTGGACAAAAGTGCACACAGGCACTGAGGTATTTAACGTCGGTACTGGAAACGGGTATTCCGTTTTGGAAATTGTACGGGCATATGAACAGGCAAGTGGCAAAAATATCCCCTATAAAATTGGACCGCGCCGCGCTGGTGATATCGGTACATGCTATGCTTGTCCCACCAAGGCGCTCAATGAGCTTGGTTGGAAAGCAGAGCGGGGCATTCAGGAGATGTGCACCGATCTTGCCCGCTGGCAGGAAATGAACCCGGACGGATATCCGGACGAATAAAAACATCTAGCGGGACGCCATAGGCGTCCCGTAGACATATTATTAAAGGAGTGGCCTAATGATTAAACAAGAACCTTTTGGAATCACACCGGAAGGCAGTGCCGTATGTGCATACACCTTGGAAAACAATACAGGCGTGTCTGCCAAAATTACCAATTTTGGCGGTATTATAATCAGCCTGTGGGTAAAGGATAAGGACGGGAACTGTCGGGACGTAGTCTGCGGATTTGATGATTTGGACGGATATTTGCAGGCGGACGGATATCAGGGTGCGCTGATCGGACGGGTAACCAACCGGATCAGCGGCGCATCCTTTGCGCTTGACGGCAAAACGTACACCCTTTGCCCGAACTTCGGAAACTTCTCCGCACATGGAGGAAAAATCGGCTTCAACCGACGTGTGTGGGGAGCACAGGCTGTTGACGGGGCGGAACCCGCGCTGATTCTTACATATGTCAGTCCGGACATGGAAGAAGGATATCCGGGAACGCTGACTGTCACTGTAACCTATCAGCTTACAGCTGCCGGCGGTCTTTCCATTCGTTATGAAGCGGTTACAGACAAAAAGACGATTGTAAACATGACCAATCATGCCTATTTTAACTTAGACGGATACGAGACAGGTTCCGTAGCGGATCAGATTATGTGGGTTGACGCAGATACTAGAAACGAGCATGACGTCGATATTATTCCCACAGGAAAAATTTTGCCGGTAAAGGGAACACCGTATGATTTCACCGAACCTAAGGCGATCGGCAGAGACTGTGATAGTGATCCGGATATGGATAAGCAGGCGGGCGGATATGACAACAATTTCATATTCAACAATTATGACGGTGCAATGCGCCTGCGCGCCAGCCTCTATTCACCTGCATCTGGTATAAAAATGCAGGTGCTTACCAATCAGCCCTGTATCGGCATTTACACAGCAAATATGCTGAATCCCGAGGATGTTCCTTTTAAGGGTGGCGTTCGTCAAACGCCGCGGGGCGCCGTTTGCTTTGAAACACAAAAAATGCCGGACGCTGTGCATCATCCTGATTTTACGGATACGACTCTGTCACCAGGCGAGCACTATGACTTCACAACCGTTTTCCAGTTTGAAATAGATTCTTGAAACGGGGTGGCGGATTTTATCCGCCGCCCTTTTGTATATAATCCATGATCTTCCGCCTTTTTGTGGAAACAGAAAGATAGTTTACAATCCCTCGTCAGCATCGCTGCGCTTGGCTGACAGCTCCCTTTGCTGGGGGAGCCTTTAGGGATTATATGTGCCAAAATATGCGGCAGGGACTTCTCCTACAATGACTGTTTCGCTTGCCAGCACCTTTGTTGATACAGTAACCGTATCAGTTTTTCCATGATACAAAAGAGTAAGATCCGCGGTAACGGTCACATAAACCCGATGACACGTCTGATTCAACCCAGCAGATTCAAATGCACTTTCTACATTTACAGAGAGTCCTCCTGTACCGATTACATATAATTTTAACGGGATCCCCCTGCCGGAAAACATTCCCCGCCCAATTACCGATCCAAGGGGAATTTGCAGCTGCACGCGAAAATCCTCCATTTCTTTTGCAAGAGCCGCCGTCATCCCTGCACGGAAAACAGCAAGCTCTTTTGTATTTGTAGACATAGAAAGGATTCTCCCGCCATCATCCCGTAAAATATCTGTGAGATTTTCTGCATCATGCAGTATTTCCAGATCGCACACAGCAGTTTCTATTGCAGCCGTGGCAGCAGTTTCCGCTTTGTTTTGTGCAAGTGTCCCCATTGCGGAAAACAGGGCTTTGTCAAAAAAATAATACGCGATACCCAGCAGAAGCAGCAATATAAGCATCATACCTGCCCATTGCCGATTTTTACGTTTTTTCAAAAAATCACCTGCTTTTTCAAAGCGTCTCTAATACAGTATATGATTTTACCGCAAAAAGGTTAATTTCTGGAAAAAAGAGTATACTTTTTTATAGACAGACAGGAAAATATCTGATATACTAATTGAAAACCCTTATTTGATTTATAGAAATGAATGGTTGAATTATATGAAAGTTATCAGCATTCCTTCAAAAGGATACGAATCCAACTGCTGGCTTCTTTGGGAAGAGGCAAGCGGTGCTTTCGCTGTAGTCGATCCGTCGGCAAATCTGGAGCATATTCTGCAAAGTATCCG
>CANTEM010000125.1 GCA_947652805.1 uncultured Clostridia bacterium
TGGAATCATCGGCCACTTGTTTTATTAGCATGAACAAGTATATCGGAGTCAACCCAGACATAAATCACGTGCTTATCGTCAAAGGAAACAGGAACGCCCCATTTGAAGGAGGTGCGGGATACGCACAGATCCTGTAGTCCTGCATACAAAAAGTTATTCAGCATTTCCTTGCGCCGGGATTCCGGTTCTATAAATGCAGGATTTTCTTCAATGTGCTTGATGAGACGGTCTGCATATTTGCTCATTTTAAAGAAATATGCTTCTTCTTTCGCACGTTGCACAGGACGACCACAGTCGGGGCACTTTCCATCGGTAACCTGGGTATCGGTGAAAAACGCTTCATCCGGTGTGCAGTACCAGCCTTCATATTCTCCCTTGTAGATATCTCCCTGATCGTACAGCTTTTTAAATATATGCTGTACCGCCTTTTCGTGATCCTCATCTGTTGTACGGATAAAGTGATCGTAGCTTGCCCCCATTAAATCCCAGACTTCTTTGATTTGTCCGGATACACGATCAACATATTCCTTTGGGGATATGCCAGCCTGGGCGGCGAGATTTTCCACTTTTTGTCCGTGTTCGTCGGTGCCAGTCATGAAGAACACATCGTATCCCTGCTGGCGTTTGTATCGGGCGATGCAGTCGGTCATAATGACTTCATAGGTGTTTCCGAAATGGGGCTTTTGCGAAGCGTAGGCAATGGCGGTCGTTATATAAAATTTTTCTTTACACATGATGCTCTATACCTTTCTGATCGTATTTGGGTATTAAAAAATAGGACAGGCGTACTGTCCTATTTGCAGTTTATCTGTGCAGGACAGCACGGCGTTTTTTATATAAATCAAAATACATGCCCGAAGGCATTCGCTTTGTATACAGCATACCATGCGTCTCCTTATCGTTTGTTTCTATATATTATACCCAATTATGGATAGATTTTCAATAGGGGAAGGGGATTTTATTCCTGTTTCGCCGCAACGATTGCCTTGTAAAGTTCCGCCTTGGCAACGCCCCGTTCTTTGGCGGCGGCTTTGATTGCATCCATGCTGCGCATACCCATGTTTACATACATCTGCACGTGTTCCACGGGATCTGCCGGATAATCTGCTTTGGAAGGGGAAGCCGCCGGCGCGCCTTCCAAAATCAGCACATATTCTCCCCGAGGGTCTTTTTCTGTATACATTTGTACCGCTTCCTGCAAGGTAGTGCGGATTACCTCCTCATTCAGCTTGGTTAGCTCGCGGCATAATGTAATCCTGCGCTGTCCGCCGAATGCATGTTCCATGTCTGCCAGGGTTTTGCGCAGTTTATGGGGGGCTTCATAAAAAATCATGGTGCGGGACTCGTCCGACAGTTCTTCCAGCCGATGATGCCGGTCGCTTTTGCTTGTAGTCAGAAATCCTTCAAAAACAAATCGTCCGGTAGAAAGTCCCGATAAAACAAGAGCGGTAACAGCGGCGCAGCAGCCCGGTACTGCGGTTACCGGAACGCCTCGCAGGGCACAGAGCGCCACCAAATCTTCGCCGGGATCACTGATAGCAGGCATTCCTGCATCGGTTACCAATGCGCAGGATTCGCCCTGCAAAAGCCGGCTTACGATATATTCGCCCCGTTCCCGCTTGTTATGCTCAAAATAGCTTACAAGGGGCTTGGAGATGTTAAACCGGGACAAAAGCAGTCCGGTGTTCCGGGTGTCTTCCGCGGCGACAAAATCTACTTCTGCGAGAACCTTCAGCGCCCGTTGGGTTATATCGGCAAGGTTGCCGATCGGCGTTGCAACCAGATATAATGTGCCGCCTAAAATTTTATTTTTTTCCGTATCCATTGTCTATTTCTGTCTCCGTTCAAATAAAAAATCCATAGAACAGGTTTCATATACTGTATTCATGTCTGCCGTATAGGTTCGGGTGCCGGCTTCATAGATAATCAGCGGTCTTGCCCATAGAAGGGAAGAGGACGCTCCTTTTTTTCCTTCCACCAAAACAAGGCTCGGTGGGCTGGAGGGGTCAGCGTGAACAAGGAGGATGCGTTTCGGTTCCAGATCCCTTTTGCGCATGGCGTAAAAAAGGTCTGCCAGCCGATCCGGTCGGTATACCACATTGAATAGTCCTCCATGCTTTAGGAGGGAAGCGGTGCAGGCGCAAAAGTCATCAATGGTTCCGTATACTTCTCGGCGCGCAATGTTTTTGCAATCGGATTGATTACCAAGTCCGCAGCCGTCTTTCATATACGGGGGATTGGAAATTACAGTGTCCAGCCATCCGCCGGTATCTTTAGGCAGGGCGTTTCGTATATCTGCGCTGTGCACGGTGATTCTTTCAGAAAGCCCGTTTATTTCCGCGTTTTTTCGGATCAGATCGGCGAAGCGGGGCTGCACTTCAAAGGCATGCATATGGGAAAGCTTATTTTTGGTCAGACATAAAAAAGCAGCTACGCCGGTTCCGCTCCCAAGATCTGCTCCCACAGCGCCATATCGGGAACGTGTAAAGGCTGCAAGCAGATATGCGTCTGTGCCGAAGGTCAGACCTTCCTTCAATTGGATCAGGGAAAGATTTTCGTTGATTTTATCCAGCCGTTCATCCGGCAGCAGCGAAATATCAGAATGCATAAAGCCTCCCAGCAGATGTTTTATAAAGAAAAGGAGCGGAGCCAATGCTCCGCTCCCACAATATGTTTTTAGTCAGCCTGAGGAGCATCTACAGGACAGGTGCCTGCGCATGCGCCGCAATCAATGCACTTGTCAGCGTCGATTACGTACTTTCCTTCGCCCTCTGAAATTGCTTCAACAGGGCATTCTGCTGCACATGCACCGCAGGAGATGCATTCATCAGAAATCTTATATGCCATGTTCGTATCCTCCGTTAAAAATTCAATCTACAGTTTTCACCGCGGGTACAGTATACCATAAAATATTTGTGTTGCAAAGGGGTTTTTATAAATTTTTTTGATATTTTATGGATTATGCGTCTGTTTGCGGATCAGGTTCGGTATTTTCTCCGCTGCGTCCGTTTTTATCCCTGTCTGCCCGGCTGCGCTTGCCGATTACCGTCAGCTTATCCCGGTGAAAGGATTTTATTATATCTACTCCTTTATCATGCAAAACTACCTTGCACATACCGGTAAGGGGAGCGGTTTCTGTAACAAAGCCGATTCCGTCCGGCGTTTTTACCTTACTGTCAACAGGCGGGGTGGCGCGCAACTCCGCTTCGTAGGTTTCGTTTTCATACCGCAAACAGCACATCAGTCTGCCGCAGGCGCCGGATATTTTCGAGGAATTCAGACTCAGATTCTGTTCCTTTGCCATTTTAATGGAAACCTGGGCAAAATCGGAAAGAAATGTGGAGCAGCAGAAGGGTCTGCCGCATACGCCAAGTCCGCCCATCATTTTTGCTTCATCCCGGATGCCGATTTGGCGCAGCTCTATGCGGGTATGGAATACGGACGCCAGATCCTTTACCAGATCCCGGAAATCCACACGTCCGTCGGCGGAAAAATAAAACAGAAGCTTGCTGTTGTCAAAGGTGTATTCCGCCTCAATCAGTTTCATATCCAAGCTGTGTTTGGATATGAGTTTCACACAGGTTTCAAACGCTTTTTTTTCTAATTGCTTATTGGATTCATAGCGCTGGATATCCTCCACTGTTGCCATACGCAGGACAGGGCACAGGGGAGGAACGATTTCCTTTTCAGAAACTTTTTTGTTGAC
>CANTEM010000126.1 GCA_947652805.1 uncultured Clostridia bacterium
ATTAACTGTTATTGTTCCACTGACAATTTTCAAATCGTTTTTTGTTCCGATTCCGTTGTTACAGTTGCCAAATACATGCAGCGTTCCGGTTCCATTTATGATAAGATCGTCTTTGGAAAAAAGACATGCATTCGGTTCCACGCCTCGCTTTTGCACATAGTCGGACCCGTCCGACAGGGTATTTTCTGTACCGGGAGTCAGCGTGATCACTACCTTATCAGCGCTTGTAATGTTGATTGCGGCCGTGTTTTGCGAACGGATTGTGACACCGTTCAGTACGAGTTGTGCCCGCTCTGTCTTTGCAAGGCTTACCTGGACACTGCCGGTAAATTCCCCCTGAAGTACATATGTGCCTTCTTGGTCAATATACAGGATATCCTCTGTAAAAGTTGCACCGGAACCTTGGATTTGTGCGGAACCTTCGCTGAAAGCGACTGTCACCGCAGTATCCGGATCCCATGTATCCGTTATCTCAAAGTCGGCAGTTTCCGGCGTCAGTTCAGTATCTGCTTGTGTTTGTGGCATATAAACCGGATTGTCCTGACCGGTGCAGGCGCACAGGAGAAGCAGCATTAGCAGCAAAATGCAAGTTTTTTTCATATAGTACCATTCTTTCTTTTGTTACATTTCTTCCCGGGAAAATTCTGCACGGCTACAGACGATTTCCAGATTCCCGTTTCTGCATCGAATCTCATCTATAAAGTCTTTTTGCGTACCTTCGTCCCGCAGTAATATTTTATATTCCAACTGGAATAGGGTGCCCATATGTACTGTTTTAACACGGATTAATTCGTGCTTGGTGGTATACTTTTGAAAGAGATCCTCGAAAACCCCTTCGTAATCCAAGTTTTCCGGGATTGTAATTTTTAATGTTTTTTCGGCAGCCATTGGATTCGCCGTTAATAGGATTGTATATAGAGTACTTACAAGCAAAACGATCAGGCACATAATAACGGCAATGCCTACATAGCCCATACCGGTGCAGATTCCTACGGTTATAGCGAGAAAAATACTGCATATTTCTCTTGCGGTGCCTGGAACACTCCGGAACCGGATCAGACTGAACGCACCAGCTACTGCGATCCCTGCGCCAATACTGCCGTTAACCATGTGGATTACCGTTTGGGTAATAACAGGAATCAGCGCTAAGGCAATCAAAAGGCTGGGCGTTGCCCGATTACGGAACCGATGGGACAGTGCAATCAGCGCACCGAGAATCAGGGATGCAGCGGTACAGAGCATGAACGCGAATGCGGTCATTTGGGCACCGATAACGGATTCAAAAATGATTTGCATGGATTATATCCTTTCAATTGGGGTTCTTGTTTGTTTTGCAAAGCTGTATAAGCCGCGCCGTACTTGGAAAAGGAATCCGGATAACAGGAATAGCGGGTGAGCAGTCGGGCGAGCCATAGCGGGATAGAATGTGCTGCTTTGATTTCCATGAGCTTGCTTCCCGCAGGGAGAAGCGGCACGCCTGTAAAGGCTGTGTCAAAGCTTATCGGTTCCCGCTTCCAGCATATATCGGAGTCAAAGGTGATACGCAGTGAGGGATCCTCTTTGCCAATGCGGGAAACACGGCTGTATGTAATTGCCATTGCCGGCTGTATATTCGGATAGTAATGCAGAGCGTAGTCGATTTCTCGGGCTATCTGTGTGTCTCCAAAGGGATTTTGAAAGTATTCCAGCGCCTTTGCATAGGGCAGGGGAAAACGACGTTTATATACGGTTTTGTTGTACTTTCGTTTGATTTCGACAAAAGCGGTGCTGGAATCCTCCGGCTTACCATAGATGCGCAACCGCAGCTTTTCTTTGAAAACTGGTTTTTCCAGAGATCTTCGGATGAGCAGAAAATCCGGGGTGTCATAATAGATAGTATAGATATCTGTCTGTCCGTATACATCCGGTACTGTGTAATCCGCTAATGCGGATACAATTTGCTGATACTGCGGGGCAGTAAGCATGTATTTTTTTTCATATCGCACAAATGTGCTGTTATAGGCTATGTTTTTCATTGGTATATTCCTGTAGAAACAAATCTGTATCATTTACAGTATATACAGTATAGCAAAATATGCAGCATTGAGCAAGAGCTTTTTTGTATACAATGAAGAAAGCCACCGGCAGCGCCGGTGGCTTTCTGAAAGCTTACGAAAGGGGTTGCAGGTCCAAAAGATCTGCTCCCACAAAATAATCATATCCGCGCTGGGCAAACCGGTTTAACTGTTTGCCTTGCTTTTTGCCCCGCTCACAGAGTGTAACGTCATATTCTCCCCGCAGTTCATCCGCTTTTTTGCATGCAGTAACAAACTGATCTGGGTCATACAACACCACAACTTTCTTTCTGCCGCCGGGGATGGTATAATTTTCTTTGTCTTTTAAAATCGAGAAAATCCGTTCAAATCCGATGGAGAAGCCAACGGCGGGAACATCCTCCCCGATAAATTTGCCGATCAAATTGTCGTATCTTCCGCCGCCGCCGATGGCACCGGAAAATTCTTCGCTTGCAATTTCAAAGACAGTGCCTGTATAATATCCCTGCCCCCGAACGAGAGAAATGTCAAATTCCGTTTTAATGGTTCCCTCCGACAGCGTATCTACCGCCTGCATAATATATTGCAGACGTTCTGTAACGGCGGTATCCCCAATCAAATCGGCGGCAGCTTCCAGCGTTACGGCGCCTTTTCCGAAAAATGTACAGAACCGGTCAACGGTAGAAGCAGGGTGGCCTTTTTCAGTCAGTTCGTCACACACGCCGGAAATGCCGATTTTATCTAATTTGTCAAACGTGATGCACACACTATCCAGTGTATCCTCCGGGAATCCCACTGCCAGGAGTGCACTGCGCAGGAGACTTCTGTCGTTGATCCGGATTTTGAAGGCACCGATTCCGGTCTTTTGCAGTGCTCGTGCCGTGGTGAGGATCAACTCGATTTCGCATTCTGGAGCGGTGCTTCCGATGATATCAATATCACACTGGATAAATTCCCGCAGCCGCCCCCGCTGTGCCCGTTCTGCCCGGTATACCCGATCTATTTGAATGGCTTTAAAGGGCAGCATCAGGTTTGCACGATTGTTTGCAAAATATCTGCAAAGAGGAAGGGTGAGGTCATACCGCAATCCCATATCGGAAAGTTGGGCTTCGTCTCCCGTTTCCAAAGCGCGCTGGAGCTTGTCTCCCCGTTTGAGGACCTTGAAAATCAGATTCAGATTTTCTCCGCCATCGCTTTTATCCAAATTTTCCGCATCCTCCAAGATCGGTGTGATAATATGTTCAAATCCGGCATTTTTGTAGGTGTCCAGAATGACAGACTGAAGATAGTCCCGGATTTCCGCATCCGCCGGTAAATAATCGTTTGTACCTTTTACAGTTTTTGTTTTCATGAATTTTCAAAAGCCTTTCCACATATTAGATCAATTTTATCATGGGAGCAGATTTTTGTCAAGGGTAGGCGAGCAGAGCAGGGTGTGCAAACGAAAGGACTCCCTTGCGTGATAAAGCATTTTTCCGTATAGGAGATACACAGTCCCGGAAGCCGTCCCCGATCCAGAGCCGGATGCATATTATACAGGATCCCCTTTTTATCGAAGCTTGCCGTGGGCTTACAGAAATTCCTTATGAATTAGGTTTCTTTTTCCGGAGCCCACCATCCGAATACGGAAATATTCATAACACCGGGCTTTATACC
>CANTEM010000127.1 GCA_947652805.1 uncultured Clostridia bacterium
TTTGCAACCTGGAAGATAAATGCTCTTCTGAACAGATCTGCTTCTTTATTGCCGAGCACCTCTTCCGTACTGTTTACATCCAATAAATCGTCAATAATCTGAAATGCAAGTCCGATATTCTGGGCATATACGGCAAGCTTTGCTTCCGTATCCGGATCAGCGCCGTTTCCAGCAGCGTAATATCCAAGAAGGCAGGAGGCTTCCATTAAAGCACCAGTTTTCAGGCTATGGAGGGTGCGCAGCGCTTCAAAGCTGTCCGCATCCATTGCAAGATCCATTTGCTGTCCCGCACACATTCCCAGAGCGCCTGCGCATCGGGCAAGCTGCTTTGTCGCCAGCGAATTGGAAGAATATGCATCCGTACCGCCATGGGTGCCGACACAGTAAAAAGCTTGGGTCAACAGTGCATCTCCCGCAAGGAGCGCTACCGTTTCACCGAATTTTTTATGACAGGAGGGCTTTCCCCTTCGCATATCGTCATTGTCCATACAGGGGAGATCATCGTGCACCAGCGAATATCCGTGCACCATTTCCATAGCACAGGCATAATCCGCCGCATCCTTCTCTGTTCCACCGAACATACGGCAAATTTCCAGGGTGAGAAATGCCCGGATCCGTTTTCCTCCGCCAAGAACTGCATACCGCATCGCCTCTGTCATGGGGCTGCTGTATACAAGAATATTTTCAGACAACTGCCGGTCCAAAGCAGCCTCTATAAACGCTGCCTGTAATGCCAATCTCTTTTCCAATGCTTCCATAAACTGCGCTCCTTCAGCCTGCCGGCGTATCAAAGGGCTTTTCCGTCGCCTGCCCGTTTTCTTCCGTTACGATCCGGATCCGCTGCTGGGCACCGTCCAGTTTCCCGTTGCATAGACGCACCAACGCTACGCCTTCCTCATAAAGCGCCAGAGAATCGTCCAGCGCGGCAGTACCGCCCTCCAGTGCTCCTACAATTTCTTCCAACCGCGCAAGTGCGGTTTCAAAAGACATCTTTTGTAAAATTTCCTGATCCATTTCGGACTCCTTATGTATCGTTTTCTTGGGGTCTTACAGACTGTACCACAGCGTCTGCCGTACCGTCTGCCATTTGAATGGCAATTGTATCTCCCGGGTTTATATGCTTCACAGATTTAACAATTTTTCCCTCGGGACTGAATGTTGCGCAAAATCCTCTTGTAAGCACCGCCATGGGATTCAGTGCACTTAAGGTACCGCTGGCAGAAGCCAGCGCGCTGCGCTTTTTCTCCAGTTCCCGCTGCATAGCCGGCTCCATACGCTGTATCAGCGCAAGAACCGCCATACGCCGATCCTCTATAGTATTCATAGGAGAGAGAAGCGCACGGGAAGTACTGCTGCGCAATAGCCGCTGTCGGTACCCTTCCAAAGTACGCTGCAACACTGCGCGTTCTCTGGATATAATATTTAAAAACTTCTGTTTCAGTTCTGCCGTATCAGGCACAGCAAGCTCTGCCGCAGCAGACGGAGTCGGGGCACGCCTATCTGCCACAAAATCACAGATTGTAAAATCAGTTTCGTGACCCACCGCAGAAATCAGCGGGATTTCGGAAGCAGCCGCAGCCCGCGCCACCAATTCCGTATTAAACGCCCAAAGATCCTCTACGGATCCACCGCCACGTCCTACGATCAGAACGTCCGCAGATTCTGATTGGTTAAAGTATTCGATTCCTTTTGCCACGCTGGCGGGAGCGTCCGGACCCTGTACAAGCGCCGGATACAGCACCAGCTTTGCATAAGGGAATCTGCGGCGGCAGATATTGATGATATCCCGTACTGCCGCGCCTGTAGGAGAGGTTACAATTCCTACCACCGACGGAATTTTCGGTAGGGGTTTCTTTCGCTCGGGTGCAAACAGCCCTTCGCTCTCCAGTTTCCGCTTTAACTGCTCAAATGCAATATACAGGGCGCCTACTCCGTCCGGTTCCATAGAGTCTGCATATAACTGATAGGCGCCGTCACGAACAAATGCAGAAATTCTGCCATGGGCAATCACTTTCATGCCGTTCTCCGGCATGAACTCCATTTTCTGGGCACTGGAACGAAACATCACACTTTTCAAGGCGCTGTCCGCGTCTTTTAAAGTAAAATAAAAATGACCGGAGGTATGGGCTTTAAAGTTGGAAATTTCGCCTTTGATATATATATCCGAAAGGGGCGGATTGATGTCAATCAAGTCTTTTATATACTGGTTCAATTCCGTAACAGTCAGCGGACTCGGAAACCGCATACTGCTGATATCCATATTATATGCCTCCTCTCACAGCATATTTTGAAGCGCCAACAGCGCAGTGCCGGCAGCATTATCGGATGAATAAGCAGGTGCCGCAAAGCTGCCGTATGGAGATAGCGCTTTTCGTATGTAGCCACAGCTCATCACACCACCTGCGTAAACAATCGGAAGCCCCGGATATTCCAGCAGCAAATGCTCTGTAAGCACCTGCAATGTTTTTTGCACCGAACCCAGAACAAATGCGGCACACCTGCCGATGTTTTTTTCTTTTTCAAACATCTGCTGGGTTTTATTCTCCAGTCCGGACAAATTGCAGTGCAGTCCTTTTACAGAAGGTCTGCACGGTATCATCTCTTCATAATATTCCTCTGCCGCCTGTTCCATAGCCGGACCCGCCGGGAAAGAAAGTCCCATCATCACGCCCGCGCGGTCAATCACCTGTCCTGCATTGAGATCCAATGTACCTCCGATTTTTTCTATGGAAAAAATCTTTTCCTTATCCGGGCGCACATATAAAATCTCCGTAGTCCCGCCGGACACATGAAAAGCAGCAAAGGGTTCGCGGATCCAATCCTGCCGTCCAGCGCTATACAATGCGGCCATTACATGTCCGCTCTGATGAGAAAAACCATACAGTGGTATGCCGCCCGCACATGCAATTGCCGTTGCCGCAGACTGCCCCGCTAAAAAGCATGGCATATAGGATCCTTCTTCATCACGGGGCGTTTGGGAATATCCTACCGCCGTGAGTTTTTTTCCTGCAAGGGCACTCCGTATTTCTTCCATAACATCCGGCAATTGCACTGTATGATGAAACAGCGCCTCGCTTTGGCGAAGACCTCTACTGCCCTTTTCTACAGGAAGCAATTTCTTTATATTTGCTATTACTTCTCCGTCCATAGTGCAGAGTGCGGCAGAGGTTGTATAGTTGCTGGTATCAATTCCCAGAATCACCCCATTATGCTTGTCCATTCCCATCCTGCCCTGGCAGAGTCCCCTGTTTCATTGCAATTTTATTCAAAATTCCGTTTACAAAGGAGGTGGATTTTTCGTCATTATACAATTTAGAAATTTCAACCGCTTCGTTGATTGCAACTTTTGGCGGAACATCCGAATACAAAAGCTCGCCAACGCACAGGCGCAGTACGGCTCTTGTTACACCGGACATTCTGGAAAGACGCCAATTTTCTGCGCTTTCCTCAATTTTTTTGTCGATTTCCTCCTGATGCTCCACTGCGGTTTGATACAATGTTTTCACAAATGCATGATTTCCCAAACCACGGTTGCGCATCGCGCTTTCATAGATTTCACTCCAGGAAGCGTCTTCCTTTCGGAAATCTGTTTCAAAAAGAAGCTCAAACGCGCAAACTCTGCCTGCCCCTGACACACCAGACTTTTCATCAATAATCAAAGTCCCAACATCAATCAGCCC
>CANTEM010000128.1 GCA_947652805.1 uncultured Clostridia bacterium
TGTTAAGGCGTGTCAAATGCTGCAGATCTTTTGTCTGGAGCATTGACACGCCTTTTTTGAATTTTATGGAAAACCGATACACCGGTTTTCTAATGATAGGAGAAATAGAAAGGTGAAGATGAAGCATAGAATCATGAGTCTGCTCCTTTGCGGTCTTATTTTATATTTCTCTTTTTCAGAATTTGCTATTGCCGGAAACGTGCAGAATAATATATGTACACACGAGCATACAGATGCATGCTATGCTTTGGTGAAGGCATGTATGTATGCGGATGACAGCGCCGATAGTACGGACGGAGAAGATGAGACGGATATAATAGAAACAGACGATACGGATACACCGCAACCGGAGCCGGAACATGTTTGCAGTGAGGAAAGCGGCTGCATCAAACGGATTTTGCTCTGCCCCCATGTGCATGATGAAACCTGTGGATATTTCGGATCGCCCCAGTCCACGGTGATTCTTACATGGGAATGGGTGGACGAGGAAGAATATCTCGTACAGGATGAAGATACAGGCGCATGGGGACTGGGGCTTCCTGGTGCCAGCGCTGACAACCCGGTAACGGCAGAAGTGCTGGAAGAGCTGTTGCCTGCCGAAATAAACGCAGAATTTTCCGATAAAACAACAGAAACCCTCCCCCTTGTATGGGACCTCACATCCCTTCCGGAAAACGGAGCATATGAAGGAACCTATACGCTGACAGCGGCGCCTCCTGAGGGATATACCTTGGACGCAGACGCGTCGGAGTTGACCGTTTTGCTGGATCTTGGCGGCGGCGAAACGCTGGTAGCAGATGATATATTGCAGTCCCATATTGTCAGAGACAGTGTGGTACAGCCGTCGAACGTGAAAATCAACCTGTTCGACTACGGTGTGACAAGTATCGTTCCCGCGGCCGGGCAAACAGACTTGTTCCCGGCAAATCTCAAGGAGTCGATCCGGCACTTGCGCGAAAAGCCTTCCCAGTGGGGTATCGGCGGTAACTATGTGGGTATGAGCGGCTGGAACCGGGGTATCAATGAAAATCACTTGCTGATTTTCGGCGATGCAATCGTTCACGCCGGATTCTGGAACAAAGGTGCAGGCTCTGGCAATACTTACGGAAAACTCCATGCCGGAATGGAGAATATTGTAAAAAATGTTTTGGAAAACGGATATCCTTCCATCAATCTGGCAGATGCAGAAGGACAACTGCCTGGACATACAGATATTGCCGAGTGGAAGCTTGCAGGCGACCATGTTGATAAAACAACAGTGGTTACAGGGAAGTATGCAGGTACTTACTATGTGTACGACGGGGATTCCCCTCAGAACCTGAGCAACGGACTGCTTGAAAACTGGGAGAGAAAGACCGGTCAAAACCGTGCGACCGGAACAGAATCCCTGGATTATCTGTTCAATCCGGATGTGTCCCATCCATACAAAACATCATATGAAAATATTACCGGACTGTTCCAACTGGACAACAACGGCTATTATTACTACAATATGCGGCAGAACTTTGCCGAACTGGATGCATCCAACAATAAGTTTATCCTGTATGACGCGCCAGCAACACTGCCATCGGACAACAGTGGGATCGTCGGCAACTTTTTCCCGTTCAACAAAGGCTCCTATGTGTTTACCGGCGTGACCGACAATAGACTTACAAGCAATCTCGCCTGCTCCGCTGCGGACATCAACCACTATTTCGGTATGACTATAGACGTGGATTTCCGGCAGCCTGTAAACGGAAAGATCAGTACCGGCGGCAATCAAACAGATGATATGATCTTTGAGTTCTCCGGTGACGATGACGTTTGGATTTATATTGACGATGTACTGGTGCTGGATCTTGGCGGTGTGCACAGTGAGATTTACGGTACGATCAATTTTGCTACCGGAGAAGTTCTTATTGGACGTGCTTTTAATGCGGACGGTACAGTACACGGAATTCCGGCCAATCCACTAACCAGTGGTCAAAATGTTGTACAAACAACCTTGAAAGACCTCTTTATAGAAGCAGGCGTCGCAGACTCTACCCAGTGGAGAGACAACACCTTTGCCAGTAACACAGACCACAAGCTGAAGCTGTTCTATCTGGAACGCGGTAACTATGATTCCAGCCTGACCCTCCGCTTCAATCTGGTTCCCCGTCTGTTCCAGCAGATCAAAAAGGTGGATCAGGACGGAAAACCTCTTGAAAACGTAGAGTTTGCACTGTATGCCGCAGAAAAAACGGCAGACGGGTATGTGCAGACTGGAGATGTGCTCACAACTTTGAAAACGGATTCCGACGGCTTGGCGCGGTTTATTGAGAACGGTTCCATAACAGACGACAATCCGGAAGGTGATCCCTTCAACTTTGCCGACAGGTATACATCCGGCACCCGGTATTACATACTGAAAGAAACAGTTACCCCGCCGGGTTACCGGTCGCTGCCGACAGATGTTGTTCTGCAATTTGAGCCGGATACCTCCATGCTTGTTGTAGCAAATCCATGGACAACCGGTGCATATGCCAGCTTCACCTCGACAATCGTTGGAAACCAGAATATCACATACGGTAAATTTGACGAGGGCACTGGTGATATAGAGGCAACCGCAGAAAATGTAAAAGCTACACAGTATACCTCTGATTTGATCGTTGCAGTTCCTATGCTGAAGGAAGAAAGCACAGGAATATGGAAAGCGCTGTACGGCAGCAATACAGCAGGATTCAAAGCGGTTCGTCCGGAAAGCCGAACGGAATCAGAATGGCTCAAAGCGATTCTTGCTGCGCTCCTCTATCAATGCTCGGACCCGGACGCACCCAGCTGGTATATGGAGTACAACAGTACAGAGACGATGCAGTTAGAGGCGACACTCACAGACCTGCCCGGCAGGGCAGACCGCTATTTGCTGAACAATCCGGACAGCGGCGATATGAAAATGGTGTATGTCCTGATTAATGGCGCTGCACTGAGACAGTTTGGTATTAGTATGATTGAACCCGGCGGCGCAAAGTATGAGAAGCTTGGCGCGGCTATCCGACAGTTGATTGACGAGGGCATGAGCCGTGAAGAAGCGGTGGAGAAGGTTCGGGACGATATCCTGGGAGGGGGTTCCACAGCTGTCCGCTTCCTGAATACGGATCAGTTCAGCAGAAACTTCCGGTCTTTGATTTATATTCCGAACGAACAGCGCGAACTGCGGGTGTGGAAGGTAGACCAGGACGGATTTGCCCGCAACGGCGCAGAATTTACCCTTTACCGTTACAACAATAACGGTGAGCTTTCCAGCGTGGCGGCAAAAGGCATCACAGGAACGGTGGACAAAAGGGAAGGCGTGCTGATCTTCACCCCATCGCCAGAAAGAGATGAAAATGGTAATATTAAAGACGGCTACGCAGAGATTGCCTGGGCGCGCAGCCAGCATGATACCTACTACCTGAAAGAAACAAATCCGCCGCCCGGGTGTGAGGCGAACAATACGATTATTCCTGTGCGTGTAGGCATTTACTCCATTTATGCAGACGCAGGCACGCCGGAAGACGGCGTAACCGTTATGGCTGGCGTGGGTAAGCTGGCGCAGACAATGAAAAAATATGCTGCCGATGAAGAAGTGAATATCACCCTCCGGGATATCACTGCTACCGCCCAGGTACAAAAGTCCGGCGATTTCCAAACAGACGGATGGACACCCATGCTTCTGGA
>CANTEM010000129.1 GCA_947652805.1 uncultured Clostridia bacterium
GATTCGTCAAAGGCTTTGGTTTTCAAATCCTCCCCTTCCGCTGCAAACACCCGATTGCGGCTGTTTGCGCTTCTTCCCATAATAAAATATGCGGCTACAGCAAACTTTCCGTCTGCGCTCATACCGGTAATAATACCCCGTCCGGGATATGCGTTGTCCTTCAGCAATGCGCCGATCTTATCCATATCGTAATCCTTTCTGTTTTTACAGTCGAACGTATCGTTCTCTTTTTTCCCGGAGCAGCTTTTTAGATACCAACTCTGCCGCCCGGGGAAGAATATCCCATTCTGCCTGTTTCATAATCCGTTTTTGCAAACTTTCCGGGGTATCGTCCTGACGCACCCGCACAGATTTTTGCAGAATGATCTTTCCGCCATCCGGAATCTCGTTTACATAATGCACCGTAGCCCCGCTAACCTTTACGCCGTATGCAAGCGCCGCTTCATGCACATGCAGTCCATACATCCCTTTTCCGCAAAAAGACGGAATCAGAGACGGATGTATATTGATGATCCGGTCTGCAAAACGTGCGGTAAATGCGGCAGACAGGATACTCATAAACCCTGCAAGCACGATCAGCTCGATTTCGTGCTTTTCCAGAACCCGAATCAGTTCTTTCTCAAACCGATCCCCCACATCCTTTTTACAGACGGTGACCGCTTTGATTCCTGCTTCCGCCGCTCTGGTTATGGCGTATGCGCCCGGGTTATTGGATACAACAAGTACAATCTCCCCGCTGCGCAAACGGTTTTCCTTCTGGGAATCAATCAGTGCCTGCAGATTGGTTCCTCCGCCGGAAACAAGCACTGCAATTTTGATTTTATCGCTTTTCATTCGTTTTTGTCCTCGTGGATGCATCAGCAAAGAACGATGCCTTCATCGCCCTCTGCAATTTCACCAAAGATATATGCGTCCACTCCTGCATCCTGCAAAACAGACACAGCAAGGTCCGCGTCTTTCTTTGCCACAGTTACGCACATACCTACGCCCATGTTGTATGTATTAAACATATCCCGCTCCGGGATCCCGCCGCGGCTGGCGATCAAATCGAAGATTGCCGGCGTACGTACCGCGCTCTTTTCCACTTTTGCAGTAAATCCTTTCGGAATGCTTCTGGGAATGTTTTCGTAGAAGCCGCCGCCGGTAATATGAGAAACGGCACGCACATCTGCCTTTTCAAACAGAGCCAGCATGGGCTTCACATATATTCTGGTAGGCTCCAGCAGTGTCTCGCCCAGACTTGCGCCGTTAAGTTCTGCTACAGGCGCAGTAAGATCTTTGTTATTTTCCAGATCAAACACCTTGCGAACCAAAGAAAATCCATTGGAGTGAACGCCGCTGGAAGGAAGGGCGATCAGCACGTCTCCCTTTTCCATCCGGCTTCCGTCGATAATCTTTTCCCGGTCAACAATACCCACGGCAAAGCCAGCAAGGTCATATTCGTCCTCCGGATAGAAACCTGGCATCTCTGCGGTTTCACCGCCGATCAGCGCCGCACCGGACTGTACACAGCCTTCCGCAATTCCCGCTACTACAGACGCGATTTTCTCGGGGACATTTTTTCCGCATGCAATATAGTCCAAAAAGAACAGAGGCGCCGCGCCGCAGCAGATAATATCGTTCACGCTCATTGCCACGCAGTCGATTCCTACGGTATCGTGGCGATCCAGCAGGAACGCAAGGCGGAGCTTGGTACCGACTCCGTCGGTACCGGATACAAGGACGGGATCCTTCATGCCGGCAAATTCCGGACGGAACAGCCCACCGAATCCGCCGATTCCGCTGACAACGCCCGGGGTTACTGTACGCCCAATATGCTGCTTCATCAGTTCCACTGCCTTATATCCCGCAGTAATATCTACTCCGGCAGCCTTGTAGCTTTCACTTGCACTTTTCATCATAATATAATGACCATATCTTTCTTTGAATTTGTAACAGATCGCTTCTGTCAGGGACGCAAAACAGAAACCGGAATATACATTTCGATTTCTGTTTTGCCATAGTGCATTGTTCTTTATGATTTTATAGGAGATTTTTCCGGATTGATTCCCTCGGATATTTTCCGTTCAAACCGGCTTTTACCGTTGTCATCGGGGATTTTCGTAGGATATTTTCCACTGAAGCATGCGCTGCAATAGCCCCTCACGTCATCGCCGCACAGCTTTTCTACATTTTCTTCGCTGAGGTAGGCTAAGGAATCTGCACCGAGAATTTCACAAATTTCCGGAATCGTATGCCGGCATGCAATGAGAGCGTCTTTGGAGTCAATATCTGTACCGTAATAGCAGGGGTTTGTAAACGGAGGACTGGAAATACGCACATGGACCTCCTTTGCGCCTGCTTCCCGGAGCAGCTTGACAATTCTTGCGCAGGTAGTTCCGCGCACGATAGAGTCGTCGATCATAACAACCCGTTTGCCCTTTACTGTTTCGGAAATCGGATTCAGCTTGATTTTCACTTTATCCTCTCGAACTTCCTGACCCGGAGCAATAAATGTGCGTCCGATATATTTATTTTTGATAAATCCAAGCCCGTAAGGAATGCCGGAGCACCGGGAATAGCCCAGCGCTGCGTCCAATCCGGAATCGGGCACGCCAATTACAATATCTGCTTCTACCGGGCTTTCCTTTGCAAGAAATTCACCGGCGCGCATTCTGGCACTGTGCACACTGTATCCGTCTACTACGGAATCCGGTCTGGAAAAATATATGTACTCAAATACACACAGCCGGCGTTCTTCTGTTCCGCAATGATCCCGAATTGTGCGAATACCGTTTTTATCAAATACAACGATTTCGCCCGGTTCAATATCCCGGATCAGCGTTGCGCCTACAGAATCCAGCGCACAGGATTCGCTTGCAACGATGTAACTGCCGTCGTCCCGCTGACCGTAGCACAGGGGACGGAATCCACGGGGATCCCGGGCAGCGATCAATTTGGAGGGAGACATAATAACCAGAGAATATGCACCCTGGATTTTGTTCATGGAACGGCTGACTGCTTCTTCAATAGACGCTGAGTTCAGTCGCTCTTTCGTAAGGATATAGGAAATAACCTCTGTATCGCTGGTGGTATGGAAGATAGAGCCTTCCAATTCCAGTGCGTTGCGCAGTTCAAAGGAATTGACAAGGTTTCCGTTGTGCGCCAGCGCCATTCTTCCTTTGACGTGGTCTACCACAATAGGCTGCGCGTTCAGCCGTCCGTCCGTACCGGTAGTACCGTAACGCACATGCCCTATGGCAATACTGCCTTTTCCAAGCCCCGCCAAAATATCCGGTGTGAACACATCGTTCACCAGTCCGACATCTTTATAGGAAGTAAAAATACCGTCGTCATTCACAACAATACCGCAGGATTCCTGCCCTCTGTGCTGCAATGCAAACAGTCCGTAATATACAGAGTGTGCCAATTCTCCAGGCTGCGGTGCATAGATACCGAATACGCCGCACTCTTCATGTAGATTGCTCATGTAAGCTGATCCCTTTCCCCGCCGGCTCCGTCCGGCGAACCAAATTTTGCGTTTGTTTACTCGCCCAGAAGTCTCTTGCAGATTTCCTGATATGCGTCCTCTACGTTGCCCAGATCTCTGCGGAAGCGGTCCTTATCCAGTTTTTCACGGGTTTCCATATCCCAGAAACGGCAGGTATCGGGAGAGATCTCATCTGCAAGCACAATCTT
>CANTEM010000130.1 GCA_947652805.1 uncultured Clostridia bacterium
CCTTTACCAGCACATAGTCCAACTGAAAGTTATCTTCCGGGTCGTGGCTGCCCCGTCCGCCAAGAAAGCGCCGATTCCCGAAAGAGTCATAGTAGGCCGAAAAGGTTCCTGCATAAGTGCAAAATATTTGGAATTTACTCTTATATTGTAATAGGGCTTTTCAGTCCGCACCCGCACACTTGTTCCTTCCTTTCCGCATCGGATTTTCGCTGCCGCGCCATTCAGCGTCGGGTGAACTGTAACGCCTTCCCCCACCAGGATGCGATCCGAAAGGGACAGCTCGCCTGCGGCAAGCTCACAGCAAATCCGATCATCTGCCGATTGCAGACAGATTGTATTTCCAAAAACTGATACTGCTCCGCTCGTGCCCTGTAAAGTATAGCAGTCATTCCCAGGCTGAAAACGAAGCGGCGCCAGCTTCCGGGTCCTATCATTATAAATCGGTGCGGAAAAATAATACGCCGTCTGGGACTGATCCGGCTCGTGCAGCACCACTCTATACCGGTTTACATTGGAACGGTTGATTACAAGATCATCGGCTCCCCGAAGTGTTCGCACCGCATCCAATACAGAATCATACATTGCCTCTTGCTCTCCTGACTGTTTTTTCACGGATGATTTTTCCCGATCCGTTTTTAGGCAGAGCGTCAACCAATTCTACAACAGACGGCATCTGATATGGCAGTAGCATACGCTGACACAGCCGGAATACCTGATCACGGTTTGTAAAATCTCCTGCAATCCGCAATCCGATTTTTTCACCGAAAAAGGCATCGGGAATGCCATACGCCATTACCTCCCGCACGCGAACATCCTGGGATAGATTTTTTTCAATTTCCTGGGGATAAATATTCATACCGCCCCGGATGATCATGTTATCTTTCCGCCCCCGGATTTTTACCAGTCCGTTCGGTTCCATCACTGCCATATCTCCTGTGTGCAGCCACCCGCCGCGAAGTACAGCCGCCGTTGATACAGGGTCCTTATAATATCCCATCATGACGCTGTTTCCCCGAATACATAGTTCCCCCGTCTCACCGGGCGGCGCAGGATTGCCCCGCCGGTCAACAATACGCAGCTCTACAGAATGCAGCGGATACCCCACCCAATCGCCGCGCACAGTAAACAGATCCGGCGGCAGAAAAGTAACTCTGGGAGAAGCCTCCGTCAATCCATACACATGATAAATCCTTGCCGCAGGAAAAGCTTTTTCTATTGTTTTAGCACGTACGGTATCCAAGCACTCCCCGCTGAGAACAATGGTACGCAGCGAACTACAGGCTGCCGCACGCTGCCCGAACCGTGCCAGTGCCGTAAACATAGTAGGAGTACCGCACAACACTGTAATACCCTCTTTTTTTATTCTTTGCAATAGTGAAACTGGATTGAGTCCTTCGGAATAAAAGGAAATATTGGTGCCGCGGCACAGGGAAATGAAAAATTCACCTGTCAGAACTGCACAGTGATATACAGGCCGCGCGATCAAAATTCTATCTGCGGAGTCAATCGAAAAATACCGGTTGATATCCGCGATGTTTGTCAGCAGATTCCGTCTGCTGAGCATAACGCCTTTGGGCTTTCCCGTTGTGCCAGAGGTACACAGAATGGCGGCAGGACGTTCCCCTTGCGGCTCCTGATACGTACCGTCATCCAATGCCACAACATTTAATTCACCCAAAATATCTGTAATCACAAAATCCGGATGTACTGTCTCTAAAATCCGCTCACAGTGTTTCCTGCCGTATCGGTACGATATCGGTACAAAAGTCACGCCCGCAGCAATGCAGCTAAGTATTGCCAACGCTGCAAACAACTCCGAACGGCATAATATTGCGTAACAGGTGCCGTCCAGACGATCTGCAAATTCCTTTGCGAAATTTACTGTTTCCTGATACGTAAAGCTTATCTCTTCCTCTGATATTCTGCTGTCCGGATGACAGTTCATTTTTTCTTCAATATACTTCCACAGCATTACATTCCCTCTCTTTCTATTCTCTCAATCAGACGGCCAAGAATTTCCGTCTCTCGCTTTTGCATATCCTGTATTTGACTTTTCACCGTCAGCAGTAAATCATCCCTCCGGCGCATACAGTATTTTGCATATACTGTTCGCATCCGTTCCGCGTTCTCCAATACCCGTTCATATGCGCCCCGCAGTTCCCTGCCAAGGGACAGCGCTTCTTCCACAGCGCAGATACGCAGATACATACAGTTCTTATGTTCCCAAAGCAGGCGCAGAATCCTGTAGTCTGCCTTTTCATATGGAATTTCACCTGTATACAGAAGATCCAGATACATGCAAAGATATGTATGCACTACTGTGCCCATCGGCGCTTTGCTTTTTTCAATCGGATCCGTTTTCATATCCGTCGCAAGATAGGCTGTAAGCCCCTCTTTGATTTTCGGAACATTCAGTGTAAGAGTGGTATCCCGTGTCCGTATCGCAGTAATCTCCCCCATAATGTAATAATCCCGAATCATAGACTCCATTCCCTCTTCAAAAGCGCTTTGAGGCGTATGAAATAATCGGAGCCGCCAGTTCTGATCATATGCCATCATAGTGTATGTCCCTTTTTCATCGTCATATCCGCATATCAATCCATCATGATCATAGTGCCGCTGCCCGTACCAGCTTTTACCCGGAATGTAATAATCGTCTATTCCGCGAAACGCCACATAAAACTTCTCCTGCAATATTCGTTTGATCAATTTATGGACATCCTCCCGAATAAACAGCAAATTGTAGGGAATCTGCTCCAGAAAGTCCATCGCACCCACATCCGTCTTAAAAACATTCAGATGTGGTGTGGGACACCCGCGTAAAAATACCTTTCCGCACTGTAGCATAATACAGTTGTTATAATACCAATTTAAATAGGTCGGATTTGCCGCAGCAGCCACCCCTGCAATCACCTGATAATGATATGTTGAAAAAAGTGGTATCTGCGCCGGCAGCAATACTTGTCCAGTCATTTCGTTACCATACCCTTCTCTGCAATTTTAGAATATTCATTCAAATTCCATATACTTTTCTGCCAGCCGTACAACATCATCAACTACTTGCAGAGAAAAGGGATCCAAATCTGATTCATCCAATTCTATTTGAAATGTATCCTCAACTGCTACCAGCAAGGTAACGAGACCTAAACTATCCAGTCCCAAGTCCCCCGCCAGTTCATCATATTCACTGATTTCTTCCATAGCTGTCAGTCCTTCCAACAGCTCAAATATCCGCTCTTTTATCGGCATCATCTTTTTCCTTCCCTTTCCATTCGCTCATCGCTCTGTACCTCCCGCAGCAAGGATACTCTATTGCTTGCAAAAAAGCGCTGCCGTAAATCTGGATTTTCATAAATGAATGTTCTTTTCCCCATTTTTTGATGCATCTGTGTATGCATTTGTATAAAGAGGCAACAACGTATCCCTGGGTGCAAATGGGGAGAGATATGAATTTGTATAAGTTTTGCGATTTATATGTTTTGCTGACGCGGTATACGCAGCAGGATTATAAAAAACTTGCGACACAGGCAAAACAGCTCGGTTTGCTTTCCCGGTGCTGTTGGGTGCTTTCTGCTGTGCAGGAGCTGTTTGGAGTTGCGGATCCTTTGCTGCTCGAATTTTTAGC
>CANTEM010000131.1 GCA_947652805.1 uncultured Clostridia bacterium
TTTTCATGTGGAATATCCGGATATTCCTTGTACAAATCTCTAAAATATGGTATGATGATATGATTGATAAATTTTGATTCTTCTGCGAGGTCCTATATGAGCAATATTATACTAAAACCGATCCCCCAAACAGAAAAATGCTTTTTGGATGAATCTGTTCACGACAAGGCAGATTATCCGAAAGGCTCCGCTCTGCTTGGAGAACGGTTCAGCTTTCAGTTGGCATATCAGTTTGACGACGCCGACCCTATGAAAAAAGCAGGCTTTTTATCTGTGGAAAGCCCCATCGCCGACCATATCCGTGTGCAGCGGGTGGATTCTGTACCAGTGCGTTATCCCCTGTACTGCGGGAAGGATGATGGTGCCTATCTGCGTACCCAGCCGGGACTGTATCCCGATCTGCTCCGCCCGATCACAGAAGAAAACTGTATTTATATTACAAAAGAATTGCAGGCAATCTGGGTAGATGTCCGGGTGCCGGAACAGCTTTCGGGCGGCACATACCCCATTCACTTTGTTCTGCGGGGATGGGAAAAGGAAGTCCTTGCCGAGGCGGATTTTACGATTGAAGTCATCCCGGCTGTTTTGCCGGAGCAGACCTTGCAGGTTACCCAATGGTTTCACCCGGACTGCCTTGCGGTATATTATGGTGTAGAAATCTTCTCTGACCGCCACTGGGAGATCATGGAGTCCTTCCTGAGAACCGCAGTGGATAACGGCATCAATATGATCCTCACCCCAGTGTTTACACCTCCTCTGGATACTGCTATTGGGCGGGAACGTCCGACTGTGCAATTGGTTGATGTTACCCAAACGGAAAGCGGCTGGAGCTTCGGCTTTGAAAAGCTGGAAAAATGGCTAGAAATGTGTGAAGCCGTAGGCATCCGCTACTATGAAATTTCTCATTTGTTCACCCAGTGGGGTGCACATCATGCCCCCAAAATCATGGCAAATACAAAGACCGGCTACCGACAAATCTTCGGCTGGGACACCGATGCGGCAGGAGAAGCATACCGCAGCTTTTTGAACGCATTCCTTCCCGCGCTGATTCAGGAAATGAAAAAGCTGGGCGTCGGGGATAGAATGGTATTCCACCTGTCCGATGAACCGGGGGGAGACAAGCTGGAAAGCTACCTTGCTGCCAAAGAAGGGGTAAAGGAAGTGCTAAAAGAACAAACAGTCATGGACGCCCTCTCTGATTTCAGCTTTTACGAGCAGGGCGCTGTAGAAACCCCGGTTGTATCTATTGACCATATCGAGCCTTATCTGGAAGCAGGACTGGATCATTTATGGGCATACTATTGCTGCTGCCAGTGCGAACAGGTTTCCAATCGGTTTGTTTCCATGTCTACTGCCCGAAACCGGATCATCGGTGCGCAGCTGTACAAATATAATATTGCCGGATTCCTCCAGTGGGGATATAACTTCTATTTTACAGAAGGCTCCTTAGAATTCTGCGATCCCTATATGTGTACAGACGGCGGTTTCTGGGTTCCTGCCGGTGACGCGTTTTCCGTATATCCCGCGCCGGACGGCACCCCATATGAAACCATTCATCTGCTGGGCTTCACCGCTGCTATGTATGATATGCGTGCCTTTGCACTGGCGGAAAAGCTGTGCGGACGGCAGGCAGTTATGGATATCCTGGAGTCCCGCGGAAAAATCACATTTAAAAAATACCCCTGGGATCAGGCATTCGTTTTGGAAACCCGGGAAAAAATCAACCGCCTGATTGCAGAGCATATATAATAAATTCATTTATGGAGAGAGATACATGAAAAGACTTGCAAACCTTTCTAACCCTGTGCAGGTGAAGGGACCTGTACTCACCATTGTTATGGACGGCGTAGGCATCGCCCCCGCAGGAGACGGAAACGCTGTACAGCGGGCATACACCCCCACGCTGGACAGAATCATGAAGGAATACCCCATGGTGCAGTTGAAAGCCCACGGTACTGCTGTAGGACTTCCCTCTGACGAGGACATGGGCAACTCTGAGGTTGGTCACAACGCCCTCGGCTCCGGACAGGTCTTTGCGCAAGGTGCAAAGCTGGTAACCGCTTCTATTGAATCCGGTAAGCTGTTTTCCTCTGATGCATGGAATCAGGAAGTAGGCAATGTAAAGGAAAGCGGCGGCACCCTGCACTTTTTGGGTCTGTTTTCCGACGGCAACGTCCACTCCCACATTGATCATCTGAAGGCACTGATCTCCCACGCAAAGGAAGACGGCGTAAAGCGGGTTCGAGTGCATATCCTGCTGGACGGACGGGATGTTGGCGAAACCTCCGCACTGGATTATGTAAATCCCTTTGAAGCATTTCTGGCAGACCTGCGCAACGATGATTTTGATATCATGATCGCATCCGGCGGCGGACGTATGAATATCACCATGGACCGGTATGAAGCAAACTGGGCTATGGTAGAAAAAGGCTGGCGGACCCATGTGCTGGGCGAGGGCAGACAGTTTGCATCTGCCGCAGAGGCAATTGAAACCTACCGGAGCGAAAGCCATGTGATCGACCAGGATCTGCCTGCGTTTGTAATCGCCAAAGACGGCGCGCCTGTAGGCACCATTGAAGACGGCGACAGCGTTATTTTCTTCAACTTCCGGGGCGACCGCTCCATTGAAATTTCCAAAGCCTTTGAAGGCGGCAACGATTTTGCATATTTTGACCGTGTACGTGTTCCGCAGGTTGTATACGCAGGCATGCTGGAATATGACGGCGATCTGCACATCCCCAGCAGATATCTGGTATCTCCTCCGGAAATTACAAACACCATGGGCGAATATCTGGCAGATACAGGCATTGCCCAGTATGCGATTTCCGAAACCCAGAAATACGGACATGTAACCTATTTCTGGAACGGAAACAAATCCGGAAAATTCTCCGAGGATCTGGAAACCTATGTGGAAATTCCTTCCGATGTAGTTCCCTTTGAACAGCGTCCCTGGATGAAGTGCGCTGAAATCGCGGACGCACTGATCGCAGCAATGCGCGACGGAAAATATCCCTGCATGCGGGTAAACTTCCCCAACGGAGACATGGTAGGACACACCGGCAGTCTGGAAGCTACGATCTGCTCTATGGAAGCACTGGATTTGCAGCTTGCCCGGATTTTGCAGGTTGTTGACGAGCTACAGGGAGTTGCACTGATCACCGCCGATCACGGAAATGCAGATGAGATGTATGAAACAGACAAGAAGGGCGCACCCAAGACGGACGCAAACGGATGCTATAAGGCTAAAACCAGCCACACGCTGAATCCGGTTCCCTTTATTATATATGATAACTTCTACAAGGACCAGTATACGGTTAAAGCAGACGAAGGCGCATTTGGGCTGTCCAATGTAGCTGCAACTGTTGTAAACATGCTGGGCTATGCAGCACCGGATATGTGGGACGAATCCATTATTGAAGTGAAATAAACCCGCTCTTACAAGACAAAAAAGGCTTGCCGATGGCAAGCCTTTTTTATATTTTCCTTTTTCGCTTCACCTTATAGGTTCTGTCTTCCAAAGGTTCTCCACTGATATCCTGCAAATTGCTGACCTCAACTACATACTCCGTTAAATAT